>CALGOY010000081.1 GCA_937960725.1 uncultured Bacillota bacterium | reverse complement strand
TAGCTAGGCAGGTAGCAGAAGAGAGAAAAGAAAAGCTTAAAGAACAACAAATAAAAGCAAGCTCGAAGGTATCTCTGGATGAACTGTTTAACAAGATAAAAGAAGGAGAAATGAAAGAGCTAAACATTATCGTAAAGGCTGACGTTCAGGGGTCGGTGGAAGCTGTAAAACAGTCGCTAGAAAAACTCTCCAATGAAGAAGTCCGGGTACGAGTTATTCATGGAGCAGTTGGTGCGATAAGCGAATCAGATATAATGCTTGCTTCAGCCTCTAATGCTATAATTGTTGGATTCAATGTACGTCCTTCTGCTGCTACAAGTGATCTGGCGAAAAAAGAGGGTGTAGATGTACGGCTATATAGGGTTATATATAGTGCAATAGAAGATATAGAGGCAGCCATGAAGGGTATGCTCGAACCAGAATACAAAGAAGTTGTTACAGGCCATGCAGAAGTACGAGCTACATTTAGAGTATCAGGAGTTGGTACTGTCGCAGGATGCTATGTAACAGATGGGAAGATCACTAGAAATGACAGCGTAAGGTTGATAAGAGACGGAATTGTCGTCTACGAGGGTAATATAAATTCTCTAAAGAGATTTAAAGACGACGTTAGAGAAGTAGCTTCTGGATATGAATGTGGAATTGGATTGCAAAACTTCAACGATATAAAAGAGGGAGATATAATCGAGACTTATACTCTGGAAGAAGTAGAGCGATAGATTATAAAAGTGGGTGTGGAAGATGACATATCAAAGAGTTGATAGAATATCAGAAGAGTTTAAAAAAATAATAAGTAGAATAATTAGGGATGAAGTTAAGGATCCTCGAATTGCCCAGATGACATCCATTACTCAAGTTCAGGTAAGTAAAGATCTTCGTTATGTTAAAGTTTATGTAAGTGTCTTGGGTAGTGAAGAGCAAAGGAAGGAAACAATGGAGGGGCTTAATAGAGCATCAGGCTATATTCGCAAGCAATTAGGGCGTCAAATAAAGATACGCTATACCCCAGAGCTACAGTTTGTTCTGGATAAGTCTATAGAATATAGCGTAGAAATTAGCAAAAAAATAAATGAAATAAAAAAAGGGATGGAAAACACCCATGAAGGTGAATGAGGCTGTTTTATTGATCAACGATAGTGATAGCATAGCACTAATTGCCCATATAAAGCCAGATGGGGATGCTTTAGGTTCCTGTATGGCTCTAAAGCATGCCCTGGAAATTATAGGAAAGAAGGTGGATGTTTACTGCCAGGATCCTGTACCACACATTTTTAGCTTTCTAGAAGGGATCCAAGCAGTAAAAATACCAACTGAGCCTATAAAACAATACGATTTGGTAATTGCTATAGATTGCAGTGATAAAGAGAGGTTGGGCGATGTCTGTGGTATGCTATTTGATAAAGCAGCGAAAACAATCAACATAGATCATCATGTCAGCAATAATGAATATGCTGACATCAATATAGTAGACTCAGAAGCATCAGCCACTGGAGAATTAATATATGAACTAATAATAAGCCTAGGAGTCAAACCTGAAAAAACAATTGCTGAAGCCTTATATACGGCAATTACTACAGATACAGGAAGCTTTTGCTACAGCAACACTACATCTCGCACCCATTATATCGCAGCAAAGCTATTAGAGTGTGGGATAGAAGTAGATAGGCTATCAACTATTTTGTTTAAACAACATACTGTTGCATGGACAAGATTGTTAGGAAAAGCTCTAGGTACATTAGAATTACATCTAGAAGGAAAAGTAGCCCTCATTCAAATCACGAGAGAGATGATTGAAGATGTTGGAGCCGGTGAAGGAGACACCAGCGGCATTATTAACTACGCAAAGGATATTGAGGGAGTAGAGGTAGCCATAATGTTAAAAGAAGAGGAAGATAGCGTAAAAGTAGGCTTGCGCTCCCAGTTTTTGATAGATGTTAGCCAAATTGCTGGACAGTTTGGAGGAGGTGGCCATGTTAGAGCCGCTGGTTGTAAAATAGAGGCTTCATTAGAAGAAGCCCGCGATATTATCCTAAAAGCAGTAAAGGAAGAGTTTAGTGCATTATGATGGGTATTAGTGGCGTTATAAATGTGTTAAAACCTCCAGGGATGACGTCGAGCGACGTAGTGGTTTATCTAAGGAGGAAACTAGGTATAAAAAAAGTTGGACATACCGGCACATTAGACCCTGCTGCTGCAGGGGTATTGCCTATTTGCATTGGTAGGGCTACAAAGCTAGCCGAATACATTACATCCGATGTAAAAGCATATAGAGCAGAGATGGTTTTAGGCATAGAAACGGATACGCTAGATGCCGAAGGTAAGATCGTTGCCCGTTGTGAAAAATTACCAGATGTAGAAAAGATTTATGATGTTTTTGGACAATATCAAGGAAAGATAAAACAGCATCCCCCCATGTACTCAGCTATAAAATATAAAGGAAAACCTCTATATGAGTTAGCCCGCAAAGGACAGCAGATTGATATTCCTTACAGGGAAGTTACATTATTTAAAAATAAAATTATCCGGATTACACCTCCCAATCGAATTTTTTTTGAAGTAGAGTGTTCAAAGGGAACCTATATACGTTCTCTATGCCGTGATATGGGAAAAGCCATGGGATGCGGTGCTTATCTTTCATTTTTACTGAGGATTAAGAACGGAGTATTTTCAATAGAAAATAGCTGGACTCTCGATGAAATAGATAGCCATATTTCTATGGGTAAGTTGGACAAAGTTGTTATACCTATGGATCAATCAATTCCTCATTTTGGAGCTGTATATGTAGAGGATAGTGTATTTGATAAAATTATAAATGGTAACAGAATACATAGCAAATACATAGAAAAAACGGATAAGCTAAAAAAAACAAGCGATCTAGCAAGGGTATATTGCAACAATCAATTTATAGGAATTGGATTTATTAATGAACAAAATATGCTACAGATGAAAAAAGTGCTGCTTTGAGGGGTATTATGAGGGTTATATTCAATTATAAAAGATATCATAAGATGAAACAGCCGGTAGCTATTGCTTTAGGAACATTTGATGGTATGCACAAGGGACACAGAGAGCTTATATCACAGCTTTATAAACTAAAATTAAAAAATGGATATGACATCATGGTATATACATTTTTAGAGCATCCTTTAAATAGATTAAATCCTGATAAAGCACCTCCCCAAATTATGACCATATACGAAAAAATGCTATTTTTTAACAGGACTAACATTGATTGGTTGGTTTTGAATCCCTTTGACGCTGAATTTGCTTCGACGTCTCCAAAATCTTTTATCGAAGATTTTTTGCTTAGCCGATATAATGTTCAGGCTATTGTAGTAGGATATAATTTTAGATTCGGCTTTCAAAGAGAAGGAGATGTCCAGTTTCTTAAGGATATGAGCCAAAGTTATGGTTTTAAGCTTATAGTTGTCCCTCCCATTTCCTTAGGTGGAAATATAATAAGCAGTACGCTAATAAGAAAATACATTCAGGAGGGACAGATAAAAGAAGCTAATAGCTGTTTAGGTGCTGCATATTCCATATATGGAAAGGTAATTCATGGATATGGTAGGGGAAAGACACTTGGATTTCCTACTGCAAATTTAAAATTTAATCTTAAAAAGGTTATCCCTAAATTTGGAGTGTATATAACAAAGGTTTACGTTGGCGATAAAAAATATTGGGGAGTAACCAATATAGGAAAAAATCCTACATTTCAAAATCAGGGAATAAATTTAGAAACCCATTTGATTGATTATAAGGGCAATTTATATGGTAAAAAGCTTAAAATTGAGTTTGTACATAGATTGAGAGAAGAAAAAGTATTTTCAAATATAGAGGATTTAAAGAGACAGATCAATAAAGATATAAATTATGTCAAAAACTTCGTTTACAAATATAAGAGTATATGATAAAATAAAGTTTGTGGGTTTTAAAACCCCGAACCAACCGTATCCTTGGTTTAACGAGTCTCCGACGTTATACTAAGAATGCGGGGGTTTAAATTTGAGGAGGTGACAACATGGATAAGCTTAAGAAGCAGGAGATCATCGACAAATATAAGCTACATGAAAACGATACAGGATCTCCAGAAGTTCAGATTGCTCTTTTAACAGAACGGATCAACCATCTAAATGAGCATCTTAAAATCCACAAAAAGGATCATCACTCAAGAAGAGGGCTTTTAATGATGGTAGGACGGCGAAGGGGATTGCTGAATTATTTGATGAAGAAGGATATCGAAAGATACAGAGCAATCGTAGAAAAACTTGGTTTGAGAAAGTAAATTGGAGCGGGCTTACCGCTCCATTCTTGTTACTTGAACAATATACCAAATGTTACATATATTTCCTGTTGGGTTTATTCCATACTTTCTAGGAAATAATAATATATCATAATCAAGTAAACTCTGAAAGGAGCTAAACAGTATGGAGCACAAAATTTATACGATGGAACTTGCGGGAACAACAATTAAAGTAGAAGTAGGTAAATTAGCTGAGCAAGCTAATGGTGCATGTACTGTACAATGCGGCGATACGGTAGTTTTTGTATCAGCTACAGCTTCAAAAGAACCTAGGGAAGGAATCGACTTTTTCCCATTGACTGTAGATTTTGAAGAGAAACTTTATGCTGTGGGGAGAATACCTGGTGGATTTATAAAAAGAGAAGGCAAGCCAACTGAAAAGGCTATTCTAACTTCTAGATTAATTGACCGACCGATACGTCCTTTGTTTCCAGAAGGATTTAGGAACGATGTTCATATAGTAGCCATGCCGCTGTCGGTAGACCCTGATTATCCTCCGGATGTATTTGCCATGCTTGGATCTTCAATAGCATTGAGCATATCCGATATACCATTTTTGGGGCCAACTGGATCAGTGGCAGTAGGACTTGTAGATGGGGAGTTTGTAATTAATCCTACTTCTGAGCAAAGGGAGAAAAGTATTTTAGATCTAACTGTCTCTGGAACTAAGGATGCAATTATGATGGTGGAAGCAGGAGCGAGAGAGGTTCCAGAGGAGCAAATGTTAGAAGCTATTATGTTTGCCCATGAGTATATTAAAGAGCTTGTGGAATTCCAGGAGCAGATAGTAGCAGAAGTGGGCAAACCAAAATTCGAATATCCTGTATTTCTTCCCGATGAAGAACTTAGGAATCAGGTTGAAGAATTTGCAAGAGAAAAAGTCTACAATGCCCTTCAAACTTTTGATAGGCAGGAACGAGACGCAAATATGGAAGCTGTAGCGGAAGAAGTTAAAGCGCATTTTAGTGAAAGCTATCCCGAAAGCGATAAAGAAATTGATCAAATATTGCATGATATTATGAAAGATATAGTTCGAAGAAGGATTATAGATGAGGGTATTAGACCTGATGGAAGAACAGCTACCGAAATTAGACCCATTAGCTGCGAGGTAGGTTTACTGCCTAGGACCCATGGTTCAGGATTATTCAAGCGAGGACAAACCCAGGTATTAACTCTGTGTACTTTAGGTGCCATGGCAGATATTCAAATTTTAGACAGCTTGTGGGAAGAAGAATCAAAAAGATATATGCATCACTATAATTTCCCACCCTATAGTACGGGAGAAGCAAGGCCGATGCGAGGTCCTGGAAGACGTGAGATCGGACATGGTGCACTGGCAGAAAGGGCTTTAGAAGCCGTTATACCCGATGAGCAAGAGTTCCCATACACTATTAGGCTCGTATCTGAGGTAATGAGCTCTAATGGTTCTACGTCCCAAGCCAGCGTCTGCGGAAGTACCTTGGCCCTGATGGATGCAGGTGTACCGATCAAAGCGCCTGTAGCTGGGATTGCAATGGGATTAATCAAGGATGAAAAAACTGGGAAAGTAGCTATTTTAAGCGACATACAAGGCTTAGAAGATTTCCTTGGGGATATGGATTTTAAGGTTGCCGGAACGGCTAAAGGCATTACCGCAATACAGATGGACATAAAGATAAAAGGTATAGATAGAGATATTCTCGAGCGAGCTTTAGCACAAGCTAGGGAAGGCAGAATGTATATTTTAGAAAAAATGCTCGATGTTATAAGTGAACCTAGGAAAGAACTTTCTCCTTATGCACCTAGGATCGTTACAACCGATATTGATCCTGAAAAAATACGGGATGTAATTGGGCCTGGTGGAAAGACTATAAATGCAATTATTGCTGAAACTGGAGTAAAGATAGAAATAGAAGACGATGGACATATATTCATCTATTCAGCAAGCCAAGAATCTGCGGACAAGGCTTTAAAAATTATTGAAGATATTACAAGGGATGTAGAGGTTGGAAACATTTACAAAGGTAAAGTTGTTAGACTAGCAAGTTTTGGAGCATTTGTTGAAATAATGCCTGGAAAAGAAGGACTTGTCCATATTTCACAACTTGCCCACGAGAGAGTAAATCGCGTGGAAGATGTAGTAAAAGTTGGCGATGAAATTGAGGTAAAAGTAACAGATATTGATGAATATGGCAGAATCAACCTCTCTCGAAAAGATACATTGCCTCCTCCGGAAATCAATAAGCCATACAAAAATATCCCTAGATTTCAAAATAGAATCTATAAAAAACACCGTAGATAAAAAACATAAACTTTTTTAAGTTTATGTTTTTTTAATCATATCTCTGCTATTGATGAATACCCTATTAGATAGGAATGGCTATTAATTCTAAAATAGGGGGCAGAGATATGAAAATTATTTACATACCTTTTAAATTCAAATTTAAAAGAGATATTATTATCAATTTAACAATCATAGGGATTTTTTTATTTTTACTGATTATGGTTAATAAAGATGGACAGCTGGATGTTTTAAATCAGTTTACTTTAAATCCCATCTATAAAGGGAATGAAAATATGTCCCAGGTTGCTTTCGAATGTAACGTAGTATGGGGTACCGAATATGTACCCCAGATGCTAGATATTTTACGAGATAAAAATGTAAAGATTACATTTTTTATAGGTGGTCAATGGGCTGAAGAAAATCCAGAACTGTTAAAGAGAATGGTAGAAGAAGGCCATGAAATAGGAAACCATGGCTATGCTCACAAACACCATGCTCAACTATCCTTTGAAGAAAATATCAGGGAAATTCAGCGCACCGAACAAATAATCGAAGAAATCACCGGTGTTAAGACTGTACTTTTTGCTCCTCCCTATGGAGAATTTAATAAAACTACTTTACAGGCAGCAGATGCTCTAGGCTATAAAACTATAATGTGGAGCATTGATACCATCGATTGGAGAAGGGAAGGCACGGATATTATACTTAAAAGGGTATTGAAAAATCCCCATAACGGAGCCTTCATCCTCATGCATCCAACGGAGTATACTGTTGAAGCTCTGCCAATTATGATAGATGAACTTCGGGCAAGAGGATATGAGGTTGGAACAATATCGGAGCTACTCAAATAAGAATAAACATCCTAGCTGGAAGCCCTGAAACTCTATATACTAAATACAGCGGAAAGGTGAACTGTATGTACCAAAGATATGAATTGAACAACGGGATTCAGATAGTAACGGAAAAAATACCCCATTTTCGTTCTGTATCCATAGGGTTATGGTTTAAAGTAGGATCTGTAGATGAAACTGAAAAAGAAAATGGTT
>CALGOY010000080.1 GCA_937960725.1 uncultured Bacillota bacterium | reverse complement strand
TAAAATATACATTCAAAGTTAAGCATTTTGTTAAAGCTTTTGTTGGTCATCCCCACCGATTTGAGCATAGCAAACTCCCGTCTTCTTAAATTAACATTGGTGGATATAGTATTAAATACATTTGCTATGGTTATAAGAGAGATTAGAATAATAAAGCCATAGGAAAACACTGAAATAATGGTAATAAGATTTCTCTCATTCTGCGCTACTTTTGCAGCATTATATATATTTGCCGGGCTAAGACCATGCTCTAACAGAATCTTTTTAATATCCTCCTCCGCCTTAAAGGGATCCTCTGCACTAAAATACATATTGGTATTGATATATTCATCGGAAGTTCCAAAAAGACTTTCTTTAACCTTCTCGCTTATAATAAGTATTACACCATTTCTGTTATAGGAACAATCCATAATTCCAAGGGGAGCTGTATCAGCAAAAGCGGCAACTGTAATATCTATATTTCCTGTATTTTCTTCGCCACACCAGTAATTAATAGATAGCTTGATTGGCCGCTGCTCTTTGAAGATATTGGTATTTCTATATTTTCGATTTTGAACATCATAATAATGCTGTTTGTCAATTACAATTCCAGCAGGGGAATCAGGATCTTTAAACCAAGCCTCATCAATACCTAATTCCTTTATATAGTCAGCGAAGCTGCTGTCATCTACGCTGAGGATATCGATATTGACATAAGGATCCTCCTCATTGGATATAACCCCCTCTTGTACTTGCCTTTCGTAATAAGATTCTTCCACCTGTTCCTTAGGAAGCCTTACCTCCCCATAATAACCTGATTTTATAATCGAACCCTCATCTATACTATCCAGTGCAACGATATCATCATAGACCTTCATTAAATTTGACCAGTCAATGGCGTTATTTCCCTGGACATAATACGATAAATCGTATTTTTCAACCTGATATACACTTTCTACACTATCTTTCAAGTACATAGAATAAGCAGAAGCTGATACGAATAAAACTATGCTGATGAAAAGGGATACAACCGTACTCCGGTATCTTCTCCGGTTCCTTTTCATATTCTTCATGGCTAGATCCCCTTCTATGCCAAACAATAGGCGGGTTAAGCGGGATGTCTTTACCTGCTTTTTGGTCAGCTTAATATCCTCTACCTGCCTGATGGCATCCATCGCAGACATTTTTCCGCTTCGCCTGGCTGGAATATAGGCTGATATCAAAATAGTGATGAAAGCTACTAAAATAGCGACTATTATAGCAGGAACTGATATAGATAAGGTTAGTGGAACTTTAACAACGGATGAAATCATACTGCTAAATAAATCATCTACAAAATAAAGGGTGATGTATATACCTAAAAGTCCGGACAAAACCCCTATGGGTATCCCTATTCCCCCTATTACAAAGGCTTCAAAAAACACCGAGTTACGCAGCTGCCTGGAAGTAGCTCCTACCCCCGACAGCAATCCAAACTGCTTTTTCCTTTCGCTAACTGAAATAGAGAAGGAATTATATATAAGAGCTACAGACCCGAACATAATTAAAGCTATAAATATAGCTCCCAGGCTGTATAAAA
>CALGOY010000079.1 GCA_937960725.1 uncultured Bacillota bacterium | reverse complement strand
TGATTTTTAGGATGTTGCTGCATAAAATTTTGTGGAATAATAAATATATAGCGAAATAAATATGTTATTAAGTAGGGGATACGTATGAAAAGAATCGTGAGCGTTAGCATTGGCTCATCATCCCGGGATCATAAGGTAACTATAAAAATTTTAGGGCAAGAATTTCTAATTGAGAGAATTGGAACGGATGGGGACATAAAAAAGGCTATAGAGATTATCAAAGAGTTAGATGGAAAAGTAGACGTGTTTGGAATGGGCGGCATTGATTTATACTTGCACGGAGCCAATAATCATAGATATATTTTAAGGGCTGCGTTGCCTATTGCCAGAGCTGCTAAAAAAACACCTATTGTCGATGGTTCAGGCCTTAAGAATACTTTAGAGAGAAGGCTAGTTAAATATGTAAATGAGGAATGCGGCATTCCTTTGAAAAATAAAAAAGTGCTCATGGTCTGTGCAATGGATCGGTTTGGTATGGCAGAGGCTTTTGAAAAAATGGGCAGCTCTATGATATATGGGGACTTAATATTCG
This sequence comes from uncultured Bacillota bacterium, assembly GCA_937960725.1. Classification (GTDB taxonomy): domain Bacteria; phylum Bacillota; class Clostridia; order Caldicoprobacterales; family UBA3941; genus CALGOY01. Next base: position 4,874 of record CALGOY010000079.1, on the reverse strand, counting down.
CATTGGGGATTGGCCTACCTATCAGAACTCTAAAAAATCTTCATAAACTAGCTGCAATATTAATGCCCATAGTTAGCCGTATGCCTTTTCATATGATATATCCTACGGGCAAGCAGCAGGAAATAAACATAAATAAATTTGAAAAATATTATAATGAGGCAGATATTATTGCGGGGGATTATCTGTATATTAAAAAATTTCTGCCCAAAGATATAAAAGGAAAGATTATAATAACAAATACCGTAACATTAGAGGATGTTCAGATGTTAAAGGAAAGAGGCTGCAGTATTTTGATAACATCTACCCCGGAATTAAATGGTAGATCTTTTGGTACTAACGTGATGGAAGCGGTGATGGTTGAACTTTCGGGCAAAAGACCAGAGGAGATAAACGCAAAAATCTATGAAGAGTTGTTGGATTTGAGCGGATTTAAGCACCGGGTTGAAATTTTGAATAAGTATTAGCTATCGAATATATGGGAAGAGAGGTATGTTAGGGAGATGGAGCGGTTTGCAGTGCTTGGTATGGCGCAAAAGCATAGGGATAGATATGTTCAATCCCATCCTATATTAAAGAATTTACCATTAAATTTTGGGGAGAGATTTATATTAAAAATGGCAGGGCCTAGGATAACTGGTACTATTAAACATAATAATAATGAACTGGGTTACATCGTAGATGTGCCCAGTTTTTTTGTAGACTGGGACATACTGTCAGATGAAAAGCGTTTAAAAGGTATCCGAAGGCTTCTTAAAATTTTAAAGGAGCGGGAAATAGGCATAATTATAGCTCCTTTGCTACAGCAGATTTTTACAAAGCAAGAATATGAATACTGCTTAGATGAAGGATTTATATTGCTAGATAGTTTTAATATTAGGCTTGTATCACAGATTGAGGCTGTTGAAAAAATACTTGCAATATTGCAAAAAAAGCTGCATAAGATGAATGCATTTATTTGGAGGGCAGACACAGAGTTGGGAGAAGTATGGGCGGAATTTTTAGCACCTTATTTTAACTATATGGCATTAGGAGGAAAGGATAGAGCTCGAATAGAAAAATTAAGTGAGAGAATTATCGATAGTACTGGTTTAGCTTGTACTAATATAGATAAAATGGAGGATATAATAGACGAAAGTGCTGCAGGAAATTTTGTGTTGGTATGGACTGAAAGGTTCGATCCGATACTTAAGGATATGCCAAAGGGACTAATTATTATATCAGATCCCATGGACGGTGGTTTCTTCAATCGATCATGGGTAGGAGATGGACAGATATTTATGGAGTCGCATATACTGGTGGAGTCCGGATGGATTGAATTTCCTGACGATATATACTGTAGCGTAGATCTATCTCCTTTAGAAGAGTTAAGCGTATTGGAAGGAATATTTTACATAATGAGTGAAGTTTATAGATCGACGGTCAGCAGTGGAAGGATTGACTTAAAAAGAGTTATGAAATTAAGAAAGCTTTTTGAGTTATATCCATTGTATTTCAGGGGTTTTGTATCATCCAACCAATTTGTTTCATATAATGGTTTTCGCAGGATATATTTTAGGAAAATTTGGAAGTGAAATTTGTACAGCGTGATTCCTTGACAAATCAAGTATACCATTCTATAATAGACTCAATAAAAATAACAGGAAAATCCAAGCACTGCTGGCTCATGGAGATCCTGCAGTGCTTATTGTATTGATATAGGTCAGAAAAGAATAAAAGAAAAGTTTACGCATATATTATCTAACATATCTCAATTAATAGCTGGTGATACGCCAGCAAAGTAATGCTAAAAAAGGGGAGAAGTGAGTTAATATGAGCAAGGAAACAATATTGACACCAGAAGGAATTGCAAAACTTGAGCAAGAGCTTAACTATTTAAAAACGGTAAGAAGAAGAGAGGTAGCGGAAAGAATAAAGCAAGCTATTGCATTTGGGGACTTGAGTGAAAATTCGGAATACGACGAGGCTAAGAACGAACAAGCTTTTATAGAAGGACGTATCGCAACTTTGGAAAAAATGCTTAAAAACGCGAGAGTCATTGATGATGAGGATATATCTACAGACGAAGTGACAATAGGTTCTACCGTTAAGGTTTTAGATATGGAGTATGATGAGATAGTGGAGTATACTATTGTCGGATCTGCTGAATCAGATCCATCTTCAAATAGGATTTCCAATGAATCCCCTGTAGGGAAGGCGCTGCTTGGGCAAAAAATTGGATCCGAAGTTGAAGTTTTAGTTCCTGCGGGCGTAATAAAGTTGAAAATATTAGAAATTAGTAGATAATATATAACTGAACTTATTGACCTATAATTTTGATAAGAAGGTGTGAGGATAGTGAGCAATGCAAATGATGAAATTATGAACAGCGATGTTATGACAGAAGAAAATTTAAACGAAATTTTAAGAATAAGAAGGGAAAAGCTCAAAAAGTTAAAAGAGGAAAATCGAGATCCCTTCGAGATCACAAAATATTCTCCAGATTCTTATTCTGAGGACATTATAAACAATTTTGACGAATTAGAAGGTAGCAATGTCTGTATAGCAGGCAGGATAATGTCTAAAAGGGTCATGGGCAAAGCCAGTTTTGCCCACATATTGGATTCAAAAGGGCAGATACAAATCTATGTTCAGATTAATCAGATAGGCGCTGAAGCATACGAAGATTTTAAGACTTTAGATATAGGGGATATTATTGGGGTAAAAGGTGAGGTCTTTAGAACTAGAAAAGGTGAAATTTCGGTAAAAGCTGAAGAAATCACTCTTTTATCAAAGTCGTTGAAGCCCCTGCCAGAGAAGTGGCATGGTTTGAAGGATCCCGATCTAAGATATCGACAAAGATATGTGGATTTGATCGTGAATCCCGAAGTTAAAAAGACCTTTATTATCAGATCACAAATTATTCGCGAAATTCGTAGATATCTTGATGAAAGGGGATATATTGAGGTAGAAACTCCAATTCTTCATACTACGGCAGGGGGCGCTGCGGCAAGGCCTTTTATAACCCATCACAATACTTTAGATATTGATATGTATATGCGTATTGCTACGGAACTACACCTTAAAAGGCTGATTGTCGGGGGATTCGATAAGGTATATGAAATTGGTAGGATATTTAGGAACGAAGGAATGTCAATCAAGCATAATCCCGAATTTACCTCTATCGAGCTATATGAGGCATATTCAGACTATGAAGATATTATGAACCTTACGGAGGATATGATTTCTACTGTAGCTAAAAAAGTATTAGGGACTACGGTTATAAGCTATCAGGGCCAGGAGATAGATTTAACCCCTCCCTGGAAAAGAATGACTATGATAGAAGCGGTGCGGGAATATACAGGTTTGGATTTTGATACAATTTCAACCGATGAAGAGGCAAGAGAAGCGGCTAAATCGATCGAAGTTCCAGTTGAGAAGGATATGAAATGGGGAGAAGTATTAAATGCAGTATTCGAGGAAAGGGTAGAAGACAAACTGATTCAGCCCACATTCATAAAAGATTACCCCATAGAAATATCACCCCTTGCTAAGAAGATGAAAGAGGATCCGAGGCTGACCTATCGCTTTGAACTGTTTATAACAGGGCGCGAGATAGCCAACGCTTTTTCAGAATTAAATGATCCTATCGATCAGAAAGAGAGGTTTATAGAACAGGCCAAGCTAAGAGCTGCAGGCGATGATGAAGCCCACATGATGGACGAAGATTTCATAAACGCTTTAGAAATTGGCATGCCCCCTACAGGTGGTTTAGGAATTGGAATTGATAGACTGGTTATGTTATTGACCGATTCATATTCTATACGGGATGTAATTTTATTCCCTACAATGAAGCCAAAGGAATAATGGAAATTGTGAACAAATTGTAAATTATGTTGCCGGGTTTTTCCCGGCTACTTGTTTATTAAAATGGATTAATTTATAATTGATATATAAGCCTATTTTCAATAAGCAGCTGCAAATATAGGCGGACAAGTATACATCGAGTATACATTTATTATGGGGGGTATCCAATGTATCGAATACAGATAAATAAAACTACGCTTCGCAACCATATACACTATGACTGGTGGAAGTATGTAACCGGAATATTAACAACTATACTTATTTGGAGTTTAGTAACTACAATGACCCGACCCCAAACTCCACCTGAAAAGAAGCTTGATATCTATATGGTGGGCGATTATATGCTGTTAGATTCTACAGAACCAATCGAGAATAAAATTTTAGAAGATTTTCCTGAATTATTGGAAGTTAATATTTTAAATATTGCCCTCGAAGGAGAAATGGAATATATTGGAAGACAGCAATTGATGGTGATGGTAGGAAGCCAAACCGGCGATATTTTCGCTTTTGATAAAGATGAATTTAAGAAGATGGCGGAACAAGGGGCTTTTATGCCATTGGATGAATATATTGAGGAATTTAAGGAGTATGTTTCGGAAGAGGAATTGGATAAGTATAAGTATAGAGCTTTAGAAGAGGAAGAAGACCATTATTACGGCATACCTATGGAGGGAATCACTCTCTTTGAGGGGACAGGCTACGATGTGTCAGATAAGGTAATGGGAGTAATGATATATAGTAAAAACCAGGAAAAAGCCATTGAAGCAGTTAAGTGGTTTTTATCGAATGGAGTTAGACAAGATTAAAATAGCAAATAATAGTGATTAGAATATTATTTCTATGTTAATCTTTCTAAAGAAGAAATTTGGTGAAAAATAAGGATATTTCGTATATTGACACTTAAGATTGGTTATGTTAATATAAAATGTGGCATTGCGATTGTAGCAATAAGAAAACAAAACTATTACAAGAATTAAAAAAACTGTTGACAAAGCAAAAACAATTTGCTAACATAATAGGAGTCGCCTCGA
>CALGOY010000078.1 GCA_937960725.1 uncultured Bacillota bacterium | reverse complement strand
GACCAGGTGTCAGAGGGCGATAAGGATTTTACCGATGTAATAGATAAAATTGCTATAAAAGACGTATTGTCAAAGCTGGATAAGCGGGAGCGCTATATAATAATAATGAGATATTTTAAAGATAAAACACAGAGCGATATAGCAAAAGATTTGGGTATTTCTCAGGTGCAAGTTTCCCGAATCGAAAAAAAGGTGCTTTTAAAAATGAGGCAAATGCTTTAATACACCCTAAAGGGTGTTTTTTATTTTTGGATAAAAAGGTATCAAGTGCACATAATAAGTATGTATTCCATTTATATATTTTTGTAGGAGGGAAATTGCCGATGATAAATACCGAGAAAAAGATAGGCATCATAGGAATTTTGCTTGCCCTATGTATTGCCTTAGCTATAGCTGCCACTTTGGTATGGGTATTTTTAATAGATGAGGATAAGCAACAGAACAAGACATACTCCGGAGCTAAGTTAGTAGAGCAGAGAGTATATTATATAGAGGATTGGAAGATTTTATGAATAGGGAACCCAAATTTTATTTTCAATTCAAGCCCAATATCTACCAAGCTGCACAAAAGCCAGTTATTGTTAGAGATGTTATTGAACTATCTGGTCCTTTGGACGTAGCTGAAAGTATATTAGATACTATTATCATTCCTGCCGGCAATAACAGCCCTGTAGTGATAACTGCTATGGATATTGTCCGCATAATCCAATCTTTCCAGCCCGACGCCCAAATATTCTTGGTAGGAGAGGGAAAAACCCTTATAGAACCCTTAGATAGACAATCAACTTTAAAAAATAAAATTTATAATTGGATCAAACTAATTGTTAGTGCTGTTCTTACATTTATTGGGGCTGGCCTGGCAATAATGTACTTTCATGCCGATGTTAATATGGAAGAAGTTCATAAGGCCATATTTTCTCTCGTGACAGGTAAAGAAAATAGCCGTCCATATATAATTACTATTCCCTATTCGATAGGTATAGGAGTTGGAATAGCCTTATTTTTTGACGTGTTTTCTATTGGCAAAAAGAAAAAAAATCCAGGGCCTTTGGAGCTGGAACTCTATAACTATGAAAGCGATGTGTATTCATATATAAGGGATGAAGAGGAAAAGGAAAAACAAAAGAAAGGAACTGGATAATGTATTTTGTATTAGCTATTATAGGATTTTCGGGCGGATTAGTGGTGGGAGGGGCTCTAGCAGCTTTTTTAACAGTTTTAGGAGTGATAACTAGGTTAATAGAAATAACAAAAACTAAACGATATTTAACTATATACAAATTTGCTATTTTATCAGGCACTATTGTTTCTACACTTTCTTATAATTTATCAATAAAGGTAAACGGAAGCGGCTATATTCTGATTTTAGTTGGCCTATTTATGGGAATTTTTGTAGGAATGGTAGCATCTGCTTTAGCAGAAGTTTTAAATGTCATGCCTTTATTTGCAGATGTTTTAGGCGGTGCTAAATGGGTTTACGTCATAATTTTTGCTATGATTATAGGCAAAATAATTGGCTCTCTAATATATTGGATAGTCCCTGGATTTTATTGAATATGGAGGCAGTAGAACATGGAGAAGAGACATCAAATACCCATCGTTGAAATAGAAGGATTAAACATAGAGGAAAAAGAGACAAGGCATGATGCGGGTAAAAAAATAAAAAGAGCTAGAATTGGCGAAACAGGTCAACGGCAGAATGTAAAAATATTTCTGAATAAATAAAGTATTGAAGAAAAAACTAATGGAAAGGAGGTATATATTAAAAGCTATGGATATTAAACAGAAGGAGA
>CALGOY010000077.1 GCA_937960725.1 uncultured Bacillota bacterium | reverse complement strand
TAATATCAAATTCTCCACGCTCTTTAGCAATCTGGGAATGAAATACTACCTGAAGAAGCACATCCCCTAACTCTTCTATTATCTTGTCTGGATCTTCTAAATCTATAGCTTCTAATAACTCGTAAGCTTCTTCAATTAAATTCTGCCTAAGGGATTTATGGGTCTGTTCTCTATCCCAAGGACAGCCCTCAGGGGATCTTAGTTTGCTCATTATTTCCAATAAATGAAAAAAATCATAGCTTTCTAATTCTTTCATCTCTACTGGAGGTATGTATATGCAAGTGGTATGGTCGAAACTTCCCACCCTATCTAGCTCATAAAGCAACACCTTGCTGTAGTTTAATTTCCCAGCCTCAGCCTGATGAACTATATATATTTCAAGCTCCGCCGGATAAGAGCGGAGAAGCTTCAACTTAACTTCTGAAGCTATTATAGGGTTATATACATTTAATATAACTGTAGTCATCCTGGGATCTAAATACATTCCCTCCATCTCCGGAGCTGTCATTATATTCATTCCTCGAACGTCCGTCTTTTGCAGCAAGGCGGTGACAGCTCCAATCCTGCTTATCCCGGGAACTATGGTAATGTCATATATTTTAGGATCCAATTCTGTTATCAGCTCTAGAACGAGCCTCTCCCCTACCATCGGATGCCCTGGTACAGCCAGGATAACATCTCCATGCTCTGCAGCGTCAACAATGCGCTTGACCATAGCTTTGTACATATCATCGAAGTTATCATACTGCTCATATAGATCGTCCATCGTTGAATAAGCTATCCCCTGATCCTTTAAAAAAGGCGCTAACCCATGTTTATCCGTCCTCAAAATGATAGTGGCATCCTCCTGCTTTAAAGCCTTCAAAGCGCCTAATGTAAGCTCATCTTCGCTGCCTGGCCCTAATCCTACAATCGTAATCTTTCGTTTCACTTCGCTACTACCTCCTATCTGAGAAGTCCCAAGCGGTTCAGTATCCTTCCTAACTTCTTTCCTCCGGGAATATATTCAAAATCCTCTCTAGTTACAGAACCAGTTACAAACAACATAATCGTATACACTATTATACCTATTAAAATAGATATAAAAAGGGAAATAGTGTTGCTCCCTAGCCCCTCAAACGCTAGGCCGTACATATAGTAGACGACGATTCCCATCACGCCTACAGAGATAAGGGGTTTTAGTATAAAGTTTCTGAAAGAAAATTTTATCCCATTATATCTAATCACAGCAGTAAAATCTAAGAATGCGGCTACTCCATAGCATGCGACAGTTCCTATAGCTGCTCCCCGCACATTCCACTGGGGCATTCCTGCTAATACATAGGTCACGAGCACCTTAAAGATGGCTCCAATAAATAAGTTTATAACAGGAACCTCTGTTCTTCCCACTCCTTGCAGCATAGCAGTAAGGCTCTGTATCAAGGTTAAAAATATCACTCCAACGGAAAGGGTAATCAGTAGAGAAGTAGCATGGGCCAACTCCCATTCTTCCATACTGCCATACAAAAGCCTTAGTATAGGCTCCGCCAACACCGCCAGCCCCACTGCAGCCGGTACCCCTATAAGTAGAGTCAACCGGATCCCCATGGTTGTTTTTTCGACTACTCCCCTGCGATCTTTTAAAGCATGGGACTCAGATATAGCGGGTACCAAGCTCATTCCCAGTGCAACGGTTAAAACTGCAGGAAAATTAATCAATGTATTGACAGCTCCGGATAGTATTCCATATAAACTGGTAGCCAGCTTATTGGCAAACTCACTATATAGCTGCGGCATCAATATGTGGGCATTTTCCATAGTGAGTCCGGCAACTAATTTCTCCCCCTTGTCCGCTACAAAGCTAGCAAAATTCTCCAAGGTATGCGGAACGCCAGGAACCTTATCTATACTTGGCTGCAGGCGATTAACTACAATGATTTGATCGGCAAAATTAACAAGGGGCATAATAGAAGCGCCGATGGTTACAGGCACTGCAATTTCAATAATCCGCCTGATGATAGTTCTAGGATGCTCCTGGTAGTGAGTCCTATATGTTGCTCTGGCCTGCCTTATAATAGCTGATTTTTTATTCCTATATACCCCTAGCATAAATACTAAAGCTGCCACTTCGCTTAGGGTAACGCCTAAAATGGCTCCTGCAGCAGCAAATTCTGGCCCCTTTGGCATCCACAAGTATGCCAGAGTAAGCCCCATGATTAGCTTTCCCAGCTGTTCTATTATCTGGGACAGAGCCGTAGGCGTCATTATATGCATTCCCTGAAAATAGCCTCTATATGCTGACATTACGGACACAAAAAACAAGGCCGGAGAAATGGCCCTCAGCGGATATATAGATTTAGGATTCCCCTGCAATTTCGATATTAAGCCACTTCCTGCAAACAAAATAATTGAAGTAATAATACCTAAAAATGTTAGCAATCTAAGAGCGATGCGGAATATTCTATATGCACCGTAGTGGTTGCCTAAAGCAATTTCTTCCGAAACCATCTTGGATATAGCTACCGGCAAACCGGAAGTTGATGCAACCAATAAAAAAGCATATATGGGATAGGCCAATTGATACAGCCCTATTCCTTCCGTTCCAATAATATTGGTTAAAGGAATTCGAAATATTGCTCCTATAAATTTTACTAGCAATCCCGATATCGCAAGGATGCCTGCTCCCTTGACAAAAGAATTCTTGCTCATTTATATCCTCCTAAAACCATGATGGGAATATATTAGATTTATTTTATTATACCATTTGTTCCTTATTTACAAAACTTTATTTTTTAGTAAAAATATAAATTTCTTCGACAGATAAATTTCTTCGACAGAGATACATATGATAAAAACATTTAAAACATCTGTATTTTCTGGTAGAATACTGTTAAGTATGAAAATGCGCATATCCCGTTGTCCTTGTTAAAAAAGGAGGTCATCATGATTACACATCGACCTAATGCCCGGGCTAAGGGCTCAAGAAAAAATCGCTCCAACAGTATAGGCTTTATCCTTCCAAATATATACGATAGTAGATACGCTGCCTTATATGCAGCGGCTGAGCGAATGTTTGCAGAAAAAGGCTGCATGGTAACGCTATACACCACATCTGAACTTCCTGAGAAGGAAAACAATATAATCGCACTTGTGCTCAAGCAGAAAATAAATGGGCTCGTAATCATAAGCTGTCAGCCAAAAAATAGAAATCTATGGCAAAAATTGCGAGAGTCTAAAATACCCACAGTCTTCATAGAAAGAGAAATTGAAAGCGAAAACTATAATTTTATACAGTTCAATTACGAAGAAACGGTATACAAAGCAACCAAAAAGCTTTTACATAGAAAACACGACAAAATAGCCCTTATCACTGGCCCCATAGAATACTCTAGCGAAAGGCAAAGCATCAATGGCTACCGCCGTGCGCTAAAGGAAGCCGGCTTGGAAGATAAAACGGATTTTATTAGAATATCCCAAAATAGCAAAGAAAGCGCCTTTAAGCAAGCCATAGATCTGCTGTACTCCCAGACTATACCGTCAGCTATTATTACCACTTCACAAGTATTGGCAGAAGGAGCCTTAAAAGCAATTGATTTATATAAACATCGTTATAAATCTCTCCCTCAGGTCATCGCTATCTTCGATGACTCCTGGAGCAACCAATCCTATTCACAAATCGGAAAGATTTTGCAACCCTCCTCAGAAGCTGCAAAATTGGCGGTACAAATACTTTTAGACGCTATAGAAAATCCCAAACAAACATCCCCCACAGTCGAAACTATTGCTATGCAGTTTGAAAAAAAGTACACCCCTGAGGATACATTAGCATCCTTTTATGTCCAACTCAATGATAAAATACTAAGGATGCTTATGTTGGATAGTGCCGCTACAAAAGCTATCAAAAAACTTCTACCAGATTTCCTAGAAAAAACCGATAACAGCATTAAGATTGAAATCAGCGAGTTGGACTATAGGTCATTATATCAAATTTTACAGAAGCCTTCCAATGCTATTGAATGTGACGTTATAGAAGTCAATCTGCCATGGCTTTCAGAGCTAGTCACAGATAATAAGCTGCTTCCTATAGATGATTTTATTGCCGAAAAACCCCAGTGCATCGAAGGCTTAACTTCGGAAGTTTTGAATACTTTCGCAAAATATAAGGGTCACTTTTTTGCATTGCCTTTTGTATGTGAAAGCCAACTGCTTTTTTATAGAAAAGACCTATTCGAAAACGTACAAATTCAAAAACTTTTTCATGAAATGTACGGTAAAGCATTAGCTCCCCCGACAGATTGGGATGAGTATAATTTAATAGCCAAATTCTTCACTAAAAAATTCAATCCCCATTCCCCCATTCCCTATGGCACAACCCTTGGCGGCAGGTATACCAATGGAGCTATCTGTGAGTTTCTACCGCGGCACTGGGCCTTTGGCGGAAGGATATTTGACGAAAATGGAGAGCTAGTTTTGTATAGTCAACAGTCAATAGAAGCCTTAGTAAATTACTGCGAGGCCTTTAGCTACGCTACGCCTAACTCCCTTTACCATTGGTGGGATGAACAGCTTCTAGAGTTCTCAAAAGGAGAAGCGGCTATGATGGTATTGTTTTTTTCCCATGCTGCTGATCTAGCAGATCGAAACAAGTCAGCAGTTGCGGGAAATGTTGGCTATGCAGAAATTCCTGGCTCAAGCCCCTTGCTAGACGGCTGGTCTCTTGCTATCAACAGATATAGCAAGCGGGCAGAGCTGGCCTTTGAATTTATAAGCTGGGCCTGCAGCAAAAGTTTAGCCATACCCCATACCCTTTTAGGAGGCGCTACTCCTCATATAGAACTATATCAATCTCCAGAGCTATTATCCGTCTATCCTTGGTTTGCAAAAGTACGAGAAGCTTTCCAAGCATCTAAAAAACGCTCATTGCCTCTAAATAAAAACACTATCAGATATGGGGATTTCGAACGCATACTCGGAGGAGCGGTTTACAGCGCTATAACGGGTAAGCTATCCCCCGAAGAAGCAATATTAAATGCCCACAATCATTTTGAAAAACTATGTTTCATTTAAAAAAGCATTGAGTGGATCTCCACTCAATGCTTTTTACTGATTAACAAAATTGCAATATTATTGCTCCATTTGTCTGCCTAAGAAACCAGCGGCAGTTTCTGCCACTTTAACTTCCATCTCAGTCATAACTACACCGGGTTCTTTAGAGAGCACAATTACGGCACCAATCGGATCCCCTTCTGAAACAATGGGAACAATTAGCTGAGCAGAATATTTATCCGTATCTTGCTCATCTGCAGTTATGCTATAGAATTGTTTACCTTCATTTTCATTTATCATTACCGTTTTCTTCTCAGCGATAATTTGTTCCAAATCAGAGCTAATGGATTTATCCAAATAATCCTTCTTGGCGCCCCCTGCTACAGCTACTATCGAATCCTTATCTGATACGCACACAATATGTCCTAAACTCTGATGCATGGATTCAGTATATTCTGTAGCAAAATCGCTCAATTCTCCAATGGGAGAATATTTTTTAAGTATTACTTCTCCTTCACGATCGGTAAATATTTCTAAAGGATCCCCTTCCCGTATCCTTAGAGTACGGCGGATTTCCTTAGGTATAACCACCCTCCCCAAATCGTCTATCCGCCTGACAATGCCTGTAGCTTTCACGCACATCCCTCCTTAATTTGCATCTACTTACAAAACCATCCTTGCAATCATATTATTTTACTGTTGCGTCTGTTTTATACGAATTTTACATAAAACTTTTCCAGGGGATGTGCTTTAAATTTAATTACAACCTATTCTCATATTTCTTGACTTCTTTGTCCATCCACTCTTCTAGCAGGCTATTCCACTTCTCACTTTTTTTCTGCTCTTCCACTGCGGTTTTTAATTCCTCTTGCTTTTCATCAATAGTATAAGTTTTTTCAGGAAGCTTTTTCTCCACCTTTACAATGAAATACCCATATCGAGTCTCTATTAAAGAAGATACTTCTCCTTCCGAAAGCTTAAAAGCCTCCTCCACGTATTCTTCGGGAAGATAGGGATAATTTTCATAAATAATTATTCCTTCCTCCATAAATTCAGCGTCATCAGGGTTATATTCCTCAATTGCAGCCTTCATATCCTCTTTTGCTTTTTCCAGGGCTTCCTCTGCCTTTGGCTTTATGGCCTTCAATTCTTTAGCTAGAAATTCTTCAGCTTCCTCTTTCTTATCTTCTTCGGATAACAAATTATTATATTCTTCCTGTTTTTCCTCTGGCAATTCAATAAATATGTGTTTCACTTGCAAACGATTTGGCTCATACAGCTGAACCCGAGCTGTTTCGGAATAGCTGGGATTTTCCTTCTGAGCTTTGAGTTCCTTTTCATAATATTGCTGGATATCCTCATCAGTAACCTGTACATCTTCTAAAGTTTTCTCTGTAAACTTCTCAATAGGCTTATATTCTGCTATCATTTGGATATATTCTTCTTCCGTCATATCCATAGCTTTTAGCTGTTCTTTGATATAATTTAAAGCCTCTTCCCTATAGTCTTTTCCTTCTTCTACTTCTTCGCCAGCAGCCTCATCCTGAGCCTTCATGCTCTCAGCTATCTGTTCTATAAAGTCCTCATACTCTTTTCGGGCTTCTTCCCTCATCTCGTCAGTTAGCACGAAGCCTGCGTCCTTCGCCTTTTGATGCAAAAGCCTTTCTATGATTACCTCATCCAAAATTTGCTTCTTAACGCTCAATACATAATCCTCATACTCTGGATCTTCTATCATCTCATCCGTTAGATAATACAATGACTTATTCTGCTCTAGCCGGTCCAACACCTCGCCTTTTAATATCTTCTCGCCATTTATCTCTGCCACCACCTGGGCCCTATCCTTTTCCGGATTGACCCGTATAAAGCGGCATCCTGAGAATATAGACACAGTAAGCACAAAAATCAAAGCTAGTGACAATTTTCTTTTGTAATACATTTTTAATTCATCCTTTCTTTAGCTAGCTTACGCCCAATAAGACTATTTCATTATATCTGAAGATTGCTTGCTATGCAATTCCATAATTTTGTCCAAAACTTGCCTTATCTCCATGAGCACATTGGAAGAAGATTTATCGTCTAGAGTTAACTTTAAAATCGGTCGATTCGAAGCCTCAAAAGCTATCTTACGCCTATTTTCATTGAGGATTACCATCAAAACTTTAGGATCTAGAGCTTTCTTATCAAAAAATTTGAGATATACTTCCCCTTCCTTATGGTTTATCTCCATAATCTTAAGCTTTTTCCCCAACGCTTTTATATATGCGATATCTATTAAATTCCCCGTAGCCTCCGGTATATCTCCAAATCTGTCCTCCAGCTCCTCTTCCACGTCATACTTGTCCTGCAAATCTTCAATAGCCGCTATCCGCTTATATATCTCTATCCTCTGGCTTTCCAAAGGAATATAATCTTCTTCTATATAGGCATGGACCTTTATATCTACCACTGTTTCTACTTCAGAAGCAATCTCTTCTCCCCTTATAGAGCGAATAGTTTCCTCTAAAAGCTTGCAATACAGGTCATAGCCTACTGCAGCCATATGTCCATGCTGCTCAGGCCCTAGAATATTGCCAGCTCCCCGAATTTCCAAATCCCTCATTGCAATTTTAAAACCAGCCCCAAACTCCGTAAACTCCTTGATCGCCCTAAGCCTTTTTTCTGCTACCTCTGAAAGAATCTTATCCTTTCTGTATACAAAATAAGCATAGGCTATGCGATTAGATCGGCCTACCCGGCCCCGCAGCTGATAAAGCTGAGATAGCCCATAGTTATCGGCATCGTACACTATAATCGTATTCACATTGGGAATATCCAACCCGCTCTCGATTATAGTTGAGCATAGTAATAAATCAAACTTCCCGTCATAAAAATCCAGCATAATTTTTTCTAAGAGCTTTTCATTCATCTGCCCATGGGCCATTCCAACGCTTATCTCCGGAACTAGCGCTCGGATCCGCTCAGCCATTGCTTCCATGCTTTTTACCCGGTTATAAACGAAATATACTTGTCCTCCCCGCTGTACCTCTCTCAATATTGCATCCCTTATCAGGGATTCATTGAACTCCACCACATAAGTTTGGACCGGATAGCGGTCCTCTGGCGGGGTTTCTATTACGCTAATATCCCGAATTCCCACCAACGACATATGAAGGGTCCTTGGGATCGGCGTTGCCGTCAAGGTTAAGACATCCACATTTTTCTTAATGTTTTTTATAGCTTCCTTATGGCCTACGCCAAATCTCTGCTCCTCATCTATGATCAATAGGCCTAAATCTTTATATTTTACATCCTTGCTTAGAAGGCGGTGAGTCCCTATAATTACATCGACGCCGCCTTCCCTAAGGGATTTTAAAATTTTTTTCTGTTCCCCTGGGGTCTTGAAACGGCTCAATACCTGTACAGTAATGGGAAAGTCCTCAAAGCGCTTCTCGAAAGTATTATAGTGCTGATGGGCCAATATAGTAGTAGGCGCCAATAGTGCCACCTGTTTTCCGTCCATCACTGCCTTAAAGGCTGCTCTTATAGCTACCTCCGTCTTCCCATATCCTACATCTCCGCACAATAGTCTGTCCATCACTTTGGGGGATTCCATATCTCTTTTAACATCCTCTATCGCCTTAAGCTGGTCTGGGGTCTCTTCATAGGGGAAGGCGTCTTCAAACTGTTTTTGCCATGGCGTGTCCTTAGAAAAACAATAACCCACTGCGGTTTCTCGGGCAGCATACAGCTTCACAAGGTCAAAGGCTAACTTTTTAATTGACTGCCTAACTTTATTTTTTGTTTTCTGCCACTCTGCTCCACCCAGCTTGGATAGGCGGGGCTCTTTGCCATCCATTCCTATATAAGGTTGTATTAGATCCATCTGATCCGTAGGAACGTAAAGCTTATCAGTGCCCGAATATTTGATGTATAGGTAGTCCCGCTTTTGTCCATTAACCTCCAAGGTCTTTATACCCAAATACTTGCCAATCCCGTGGTTTTCATGGACTACATAATCCCCTACCTTCAAGTCAGTAAAAGGGTCTAGCTTCTTGCGCTTTTTCTTCGAACTTCTTGCTTGGATTCTGCGCTTAGATCTTCCATAAATCTCGCGGTCACTTACCAATACAAATTTCCCATCGGGATATTCAAAGCCTTTGTTTATGCTCCCTGGAACAATAACCACCTGTCCCGGCAGCACTTCCCCTTCCAGCTGTTTTTTTACGATTGCTTCTATTTCATAATCCATAAGGCTGGCCGCTAGCCTCTCTCCACGGGCATCGTTTCCACATAGCAATATGATAGAATATTCCCTATCCTTCCAAAACTTTATATCGTCTACTAGAAGTTCTAGCTTACCTTGATAGGCGGGAATACTCCTTGAAGCAAAATTATAAATTGTTCTGGGTGAGATATCCTTGGAAGCCTTGGGTAAGGCCTGAAAAACAATATACTGTTGAGATTCCTTTATTTCAAGCAAAAGCTCGTCATATGATATAAATATATTAGCCTGTTCAGGCAGCACTTCTCCATCTTGCAAAAGACTTATAAAATGTTCTTCGAACTCAAGCTTCCAGCCATTAAACCGTTCCCTAATCCTGATGGGCTCATCTAACACTACTAGAGCCGATTTATTCAAATATCTTATAATTGTACCTCCATTAGGATAGAAGAAGGGAAAATAATTTTCTAGGGCTTCATCGTATATTCCTTCCTCTAATTTTTCTATTAAAGCCCTTACCTTCTCTTCAAGCCTATCCCTAACTTCCTCTTTCTCCGAGCTCAGCCTTTGAAGGGAAGTATCAAGGCTTTTTTTTATCTTGGCAATTGCATCTCCCAGGCTTTGTTTATCTAGCACCAATTCCCTAGCCGGAGAGATAGACAAGACATCGGCTCTTTCAATAGAGCGCTGGGATATTGGGTCAAAAAATCGAATAGAATCCACTTCTTCATCAAAAAACTCAACCCTATAAGGCCTATCAGAAGTCAGCGGAAAAATATCAAATATCCCTCCGCGAAGCCCGAACTGTCCAGGCCCCTCCACTACATCTACCTTCTCATATCCCATTTGAACTAGCCTTTGAGCCAATCCTGCGATAGGGGTTTCATCCCCCACCCTAAGTTCCAGCAAATGCTTCTTAAATAGATTTAAACTGGTCTGGAGAAACAAAACAGCTTCCACCGATGCCACAACAATGACAGGTTCCCCACAGGCCAGTTTTTCTAACACCCTTAACCGCTGCATTAGCAGCTCCGTACTATGGGCTTCCACCTTGTAAAAAAATATCTCCCTTTTAGGAAATAGCAGGACCTGTTCTGGAAAGAAAAAAGATAAGTCTTCATAGGCTCTTCTAGCTTGCTCCTCGTTATAGGTTATATAGAGGCACTGCCTATCTAGAGGATATACAAGGCTAGAGAGCATATGAAGCTTTTGAGTTTCGGACAGCCCAAAGACCGAAGCAGGCCCCTTGCCTCCCCGGACAAATTCTTTTAATTTAACAAATTCATTCCATCGAAGCATGGAACTCAACCATACTGGATCCATAAAACCACCTAGCTTTTTTTATCTTCCCTATTCTCATCACCCCATGAATTCATCCCATATAAACACCAGGGAAACCACTAACCCAAGCCAAAAATGGACAGAGAAGAACCGACCTTCCTGACAGATAGGCCGGTCCCAGCGAAAGCCACGTCACTCCTGTCCCTCTTTGGCTCCCAGTCTTATGCCATTGCACCGATTCATGGCTGCTGCAACGCCTTCGGAAACTATAAGCTCTATTCCCATCACTGCAATTTTACAAGCTTCCTCGATAAGGGGAAGCTCCTCCGAAGAAAATGGAGATAACACATAATCTTTTAAATCCCATTCGCTCGAAGGACGGCCTACCCCTATTCTAACACGAGGAAACTTTTCTGTCTGAAGATGATATATAACAGACCTCATCCCGTTATGGGTCCCGGCACTGCCTTTGGATCTGATTCTAAGCGTACCAATATCCAGATCAATATCGTCATATATTAGCACTATCTGGGAACTGTCCACCTTATACCAATTATACAGTTCAAGAACGCTCTCTCCACTAGAGTTCATATAGGTCTGGGGCTTAGCCAGGACGACCTTTTCCCCAGCTATCATTCCTTCTCCAATAACTGCCCTGTGCTTTATTTTATCTAGCTTAATGTCATATTTTTCAGCCAGCATATCGATAACTATAAAACCTACATTGTGGCGAGTGTGAGCATATTTATTCCCTGGATTTCCTAGTCCTATAATTATATACACCGCTACCACCTTATTCGAACAAAGTACTAACTGGAAGCTCTTCATATATTCTATCGATGGCTTCTGCAAATAAAGGTGCCACTGACAGTACGTGGATCTTATCTATCTGTTTTTCAGGGGGTAGTGGAATGGTATCAGTGATAACTAATTCTTTAATCGCTGAATTTTTAATTCTCTCAATAGCTGGCCCTGACAAAACTCCGTGGGATGCGCAAGCGTACACTTCCTTTGCTCCCCGCTCTATCAAAGCATTGACTCCCTGAATTAAAGTACCAGCAGTGTCAATCATATCATCGATTATTATAACCTTTTTACCTTTAACATCTCCTATTATGTTCATAACCTCAGCTTCGTTGGCCTTGGGCCTTCTTTTATCAACAATGGCCAAGGGTGCATTAAGACGGCTGGCAAAATTTCTAGCCCGGGTTACGCTTCCCAGGTCTGGAGATACAACTACCAGATCATCCCCTTCAAAGCCTCTTTCTAGAAAATGCTGAGCTAAAATAGGTACTCCCCTTAAATGATCTACAGGTATATTAAAGAAACCCTGTATTTGAGCTGCATGCAGATCCATAGTCAAAACCCTGTCTGCTCCTGCTGTGGTAAGAAGATCTGCCACAAGCTTTGCAGTAATTGGATCCCTGGCCTTTGCTTTTCTATCCTGCCTAGCATATCCATAATAGGGAATAACAGCAGTAATTCGTCCTGCCGAAGCCCTTCTAAAAGCATCAATCATAATCAGAAGCTCCATAAGATTGTCATTAACTGGAGAGCAAGTAGACTGTACCACAAAAACTTCTGCTCCTCTTACGCTCTCATGGATATTAACGCTAATCTCTCCATCGCTGAAAGTTGTCACTACAGCACGTCCCATAGGAACGCCAACGTGATCAGCAATTTTTTGCGCTAGCTGTGGATTAGAATTACCCGTAAAAATCTTAATAGTTGTACCATGGGTTATCATTAGTTTACCTCCGTTCTTTCTTTCGTTTTTCCACCCATCCTTCTTTATTGATCTGTCTCGACCTAGCTATCGCTAAAGAACCCTCCGGTACATCTTCAGTTACTGTAGAACCTGCTGCGACGAAAGCATTCTGTCCTACCTTGACCGGAGCAACTAAATTCGTATTGCACCCAATAAATGCATGATCCTCTACTATAGTAGTGGATTTTTTTATCCCATCATAGTTGACAAATATCACGCCACATCCTAAGGTGACGTCTTTGCCAACTATTCCATCCCCTACATAAGCCAAATGGGCTATTTTACTCTCGTCCCCAATCCGGGAATTTTTTATCTCGACGAAATCTCCAATCCTTACTCTATTACCAATAATGCTTCCAGGACGGATATAAGCAAAAGGCCCTACTGTAGTATCTTCGCCTATTTGGCTATTTAAAATAACAGAAGCTTGAATCTGAGTTCCCCTGCCGATCTTAGAATCTACTATCCGGCTGTTGGGATAAAGTATACAGCCTTCTCCTATTATAGTTTCTCCCTCTAGCACGTTTCCAGGATATATTACTGTATCGCTGCCAACCACTACTTTAAATCCTATATAAGTATTTTCTGGATCTATTATAGTTACGCCTTTTTCCATATGGCCATAATTGATGCGCAATCTCATAGCTTTTTCTGCGCGGGCGAGATCAATTTTGTTGGTAACTCTTATAAACTCGCCAGAATCCTCTGCCTCATAAACCCCTATTCTCTTCCCAGAGTTCTCCAAAGCTGTTAATAGATCCGTAAAGTAGTAATTGGCTTTAGCATTGTCTGCATCTAGCTTATCTAGTGCTTCTATAAGAGATAGTATGTCAAAACAGCAGATGGAAGAGGCTTCGCAGCCAACTGGATTTCCTGCTTTCGTAGAAAGAGCTACAGCATGATAATCTCCCTCCTCAGCAAATTGTACCATATCCTCAAGCATCTTGCCAGTTATTAAAGGCATATCCCCAGCCAGCGTTAATACAAATCCCTTTTTATCTTCTAAATAAGGCCTGGCTGACATAATAGCATGTATCATCCCTAGATTTTGCTCTAGATAGGCATACCTGACTCTCTCTCCCAGATAGTTTTCAATCTCTTCGCCCCCACGGCTTAACACAAGCACAGGGTGATAATTAGAAACTTTAGATACAGCTTCGACCACATAGTCTATCATAGGGCGTCCACAAATTCCATACAGCTGAACATCCCTGTCAGCTGCCATGATTATTGCCATTGTCATTTTTTTCTCACACTCCTTACGCCCCAGGCTTGGGGATTAAATCTCAGATCCATAGCCAAATATCATTATACAATATATTATGCAAAAAGTTTACCTTTTTAACAAAAAAATAAGCTTCGAAGGAGAGAATTCTCCTTCGAAGCTTATTCTTCCTCGCTTATCTCTTTATATTTCCCCAGGATTACATCCTGGAGCCTTCCCCTCATATCGGAGTTGATAGGATGGGCAATATCTCTAAATTCTCCACTAGGAGTTCTTCGGCTGGGCATAGCGATAAATAATCCGTTTTGTCCCTCAATTACTTTTATATCATGGACTACAAAATCATCGTCAAAGGTAACAGAAGCCACTGCTTTCATCTTTCCATCTCCGTCAATTTTACGGACTCTAACATCTGTTATATTCATTTGAGTTCACCACCTTCCAGTTCAATAACATAGTCATAATATACATATTCGCCAAAAAAATCCATACTCCTTCTAAAAGGCAAAAATTTTCAAAAAAATATTATTATTTTTTTAAATCTTTTATCCATGAAGCTGGTTCCACTAATATAGTCCTGTTTTCTTCATCTACCTCTTTTAAAACCATCAATGATTTATAGCTATCGACCATTTTTTTCTCAGGCTCATCGGTAGATATAGCAACTCCAACTCCTACAATATCGGCGTTAAACTCACTCATTAAATCCATAAGCCCCCGGGCTGTCCCTCCTCCTTTCATAAAATCATCAATTATCAAGCCTTTTTGCCCTTCCTTTACCGCCCTCTTCACTAGAGTCATAGTCTGGATTCTCTTAGAAGATGCAGACACGTAATTAATAGACACCGAAGAGCCCTCAGTCACTTTGTTATCCCTTCTTGCCACCACTACAGGGCAGTTCAGTGCCCGAGCCGTCATCATAGCGATAGGTATCCCCTTAGTTTCCACCGTTATTACAAAATCGGGTTCGCAATCATAAAATTGAGAAGCTAAAATTTCTCCAAACCGCTGAGTAATCTGAGGCGAATAAAGTATATCCGTCATATATATAAATCCCCCAGGAAGAATTCTGTCTGGAGTGGACAATTGCTTACAAATCTCTTCTATAAACGAACATGCCTTGCTTCCACAAAACTTAGGAATAAAGCGCACTCCTCCAGCTGCTCCCACTACAGTTTCCAAATCCCCTAGCTCAAATCTATTGAGCATATTCTTTATAATAGCAATATCTTCGCTGATAGTAGACTTGGCCGTTTGAAACATCTCGCTAAAATAGTTAAGAGGATATATATGGTTAGGACGATCAGTCAATATCTTAACCATTGCACCAATTCTATCATTTCTCTTGATCCTATTCATTGCTGAACTCCTTTCCAGATATATTTAAACTGCCGTTTACCAGCTTCTGGGTTCTATGTTTTTATTATATCCAAATTATATCATAAGTTTAAAATAAAACCGAATATTTTTTTGCTTTCTACCAATTTTATTCATATTATTTTTATATATTAGCTCTACACAATAAAAAAATTTTGTTATATAATTTAATCTATGTTTATATTGAAAATGCATTGCTTAAGAATTGATTTCATCAAGGTCTGGCATTAGAAAGGATGAAAATATGAAGAAAATTCTTGGTTGCCTTAGAAAGGCAGTAGAAGATTTCAATATGATACAGGAAGGGGATCGAATTGCGGTGGGGGTATCCGGGGGAAAAGATAGCCTTATTCTTCTAAAGGCCTTAAAACTCTATCAATATTTCTCCCCGGTAAAATACGAACTCGAAGCTATTACTCTAACCATGGGCTTCGATGATTTTGATTTAACTGGAGTACAGGAGTTTTGCAAGGAACTTGAAATACCCTACACTATCCGGGCAACCGAGATTGGAACAATCGTATTCGATATACGGAAAGAGAAAAACCCTTGTTCCCTATGTGCTAAAATGAAGCGGGGAGCTCTCCATGACCTTGCATTAGAGAGAGGATGCCGCAAAATTGCCCTAGGCCACCATAGAGAAGATGTTATAGAAACAATTTTCCTAAGTCTTTTCTATGAAGGTCGATTTCATACATTTTCCCCTGTTACCTACCTGGATCGAAAAGGGATTACCTTAATCCGGCCTCTGGTATATGCTCCTGAAGCAGAAATTATAGGAGCAGCAAGGCGCCATAAAGTTCCCGTGGTTAAAAGTCCATGCCCCATGGACGGCTATAGTAAGAGGCAATACA
>CALGOY010000076.1 GCA_937960725.1 uncultured Bacillota bacterium | reverse complement strand
AGCCGTTTAGTTCATCTGTATGTTTGATAATAAACTGCATCAAATAATCGTTGTAGGTTAACTCTGATATTTCATCATTTCTAAATTTAATATAGTTTTCAACCAGCTCATCAGCATGTTTTTCTACAATTTGTTCTAACAAAATCCAATTGTGATTGATTGCTCTTAACTTTTCTAGAAACTCTTTATTCTGCTCTTTAATGCATTTATATAAATTCATAAGCTCAACAGATTTATCATTTATTAGGTATTTGTTTGCTTTAACCCTCTCATCCAGGTATACGGCTCCCCCGCCCACAAATGGTTCTATGTATCTATCTATTTTCTCGGGCAAATTGGGAATGATTATTTTTAATTCTTCTTGTTTTCCACCCGGCCATTTTATAAATGGTTGCACATTTACCCCTCCTTAAGCTGTTATATGAAATATTATCACAGTTTTAATTTTTTATAAAGCTGTTGCAAATTTTTTTTGACTTCATTATTAAAAGGTTTCTATGGGAAAATAAGTAAATAGTCCCATTGAGAACAACATGAATATTTTATATAGTATATACAAGGCCATTTAAAATAGATTTTAAGAATTTATTCGCAATTGCAAAAAGACTGAAAAGGGTGAGCAATATGCGGAAAGTTAGCATTTCAGAAATCAAACCAGGGAAGAGGCTTGAAAAGAGCATATATTTAAGCTTTGGCTGTCTATATCTGCCTAAAGGAGCTATTGTAGAGGAGAAGACCATCAATAGGTTAAAAAGCATTGGAATAGAAGAGGTATTTATATCTGATAATGAAACCCCAGAACAAGAGCTGTCGGATTATTATGAAAAGGAAGAAACCAAAAAAAGCTATAGCCTTTGCTTAGAATCTGCTAAAGAGGTTATGGATAATATCTATAATAGTAGAGTTGCTAGAATAGAGGAAATAAACGAAACGATTGATTTGATTATACGGGAAATACTAAGCAAGGCCGATATTTTAGTGAGCATGATTGAAATGAAAAAGCGGGATGCCTATCTTTACTGTCATTCAATAAATGTTTGCATATTGGCGGCAATGTTAGGGAAGTGGATGGGTTATAGCGGACGAAAGCTATATCAGCTCATTACGGCGGGGCTGCTTCATGATATTGGTATGATGCATATTTCCTCTAGTAAAGGACCGAGGACTAGTGTAGGAGAAGATGGGCTGAAAAAACATTCTCTTTATGGATATAAGATTGTTAATAAAATAAAAGGCATTGATCGAAGCGTATGTCAGGCAGTTTTATTGCATCACGAGCGGGTAGATGGTTCAGGGTATCCCTTTGGGATATATAAAGAAAATATTCCAGATTTCGCTAGAATATTGGCTGTAGTAGATACTTATGATAATTTGATATGGGATAAGGGAGAGAGGATGGCGGACAATCCCTACCTCGTTGTTGAAAAGATCAAGAGGGAGGCTTTTACTACTCTGGATCCTAAAACGGTGTATGTATTTACCGAAAACATATGCGATTTCTTTGTAAACAATGTGGTAAAGTTGAGCAATGGAAAAGTGGGGCGGATTATACAAGCTAATTCCGTCCGGCCATCAAGGCCCACTGTTCAGATAGGATTTGAATATATAGATTTAGAAAAGGAGCCCTCTATAGCTATTGAAAAAGTCATCATATAATGTGCAACAATATATTATATCTTGTGTAAACTTATCATAATGAAAAAATATACTAGATTTGCTGGTAAAAATCTAGAATAAAAACATCATAGATGGGTCGGATTTAAAGAGGGATAAGCGTCCCTCTTTTTTATTCTTTATTTTCAGCAAATTAGCATTTTAAGTATTTGCAGTAAGCTGTCAATAGCAGGCTCTGTCGAAGTTTCTAAAACCAAGTAGAAAAAAGGAGAAATGTGGTATATAATAGAATAGCTGGAACTTATGCAACATATAAAAAGGAGGACTATCGTTTTATGCTAGAAAGTATTAAGGCAAAGCTTGCTTTATTTTTGTCTATATTTTTACTAGTTGTTTTTATAGGTGTCGGCTTTATTACATATAATACCGCATATAGAGCGGTTGAACAAAATATTAGAGAAGCTCTTCCTGAACTTGCAGAAGAGTCAGCTATGATTGTATCCAGCAGGGTGGATGCTGAGCTTAATGGCTTGGAGGCATTAGCTAATAATTATTTAATTAAAGATAGTACTGTAGACTGGCAGGAAAAAAAGAAGATTTTAGATGCAGAAGTACAAAGGGGCGGGTATATAAAAATAGGTATAGCTGACAAGAACGGAAATTATAAAACAACGGCTGGAGAGTCTTTCAATATCAGCGATAAGGAGTATTTTATCGACGCAATGAGCGGAGCTACGTATGTATCGGATCCGATGGAGAGCGATACCGGTGATTCGCTTGTTATCACATTTGCAGTGCCTATTCGGGAAAACGACAAGGTGCTGGGCGTTTTAATAGGTGTAAAGGATAGCACTAGCTTGACTTCAATTATAAGCGATATTGTCTATTATGAAAGCGGAAGCGCTTTTATGATAAATGAAGACGGAACCATAATTGCCCACCAAGACCAGGAATTAGTTGATAATGCCGTCAATATACTCGAAATGGCAGAAGAAGATGAAAGCTTAAGCCAGCTGGCATACTGGTGCGGGCGTATGATGAGTTGGAGGACTGGGGCAGGAGAGTACCAGTATGGTGGAGTGGAGAAATATATTGGCTTTGCTCCGGTAGAGGGTTTAAACTGGTCTATCGCTGCTACAGTTCCCAAGCAGGAAGTTCTGAAAACGCTAACGGATATTAGGAAAAACGTAGCAATAGCTACATCTGTAGTACTTTTCCTTACCATTGCTATCACATATTTGATTTTAAATAGTGCGACCAAGACCCTTAATGTAGTTGCAAACCACCTACCCAAAATTGCATCAGGGGATCTGACAGTAGATATACCGGATAAGTATTTGAAAAATAGGGACGAGACAGGGATTTTGTCCAATGCGGTTAAGAAAATGCAGGATTCACTAAAAAATATCATTGCCATGCTTAATGAAAATGCTAATAAAATTGACATGGAAGCTGATAACTTATCCAGCGTGGCTGGGGAATTAGCTTCTTCATCCGAAAACGTAGCGGTATCGATTCAGGATGTAGCTCAAGGTATAAACACCCAGGCTGAAGATTTATCTAGAATAACTAATATTTTGACTAATTTTGGAAAGCAGTTGGATGAAATTGTACAAAAAATTGCAGTTGTTGATAAGAGCTCCGATAGGATAAATGAAATGGCCAGCGCCAGCAACCAGGATATGCAGTTGTTAATGGAATCGGCAAACCAAATCAGCGTTGCTTTCAATAGTTTCAAAGAGCGAATTTCTGGCTTTGGGGAGAGCGTAAAACAGATCGATGAGATCAGCAATCTTATCAACGTTATATCCGAGCAAACAAATATACTAGCGTTAAACGCCTCTATAGAGGCTGCAAGGGCGGGAGAGGCTGGGAAAGGTTTTGTCGTTGTTGCAGAGCGAGTTAGAGAGCTGGCAGAGCGCACTAAAAGATCGGCAGCGGATATTAATAAATTAATCAGGGTTATTGCAGCAGATTCAAGCGATATTATACGAGATGCCGATAATATACAAGAGAAGCTGAACAAAGAAATTGCTGTGATAGAAAATGCCGTGGAAACATTTAGGGATATCATATTGGAGCTGGAGAAGGTGACTCTGGGAATTGATGCTGCAAATAATGCTATAGTAAACCTAGAGCGGGAAAAAGATTCTATACTGGAAAGAGTTAAGGAAATATCCGCAGTTGCCCAGAAAGTATCGTCTTCATCGGAAGAAATTGCAGCTGCATCGGAGGAAATGACTGCGTCTAACGAAGAGGTGGCCGCTGTATCTGAAATGCTGAAAGAGTCTGTTGAGGAAATAGTTGAGCAGATTAATAGATTTAAAATTTAGGATTTGATTTAAAACAGGATTTAGTGGGTATCGTATATAGTAGGCTATATAAATTCATGCTATAGCTATATAGTAGAAACGAGGTGTATGCTTTGAGGAGCAATCTAGTATTTGATAAAGTGACCATAATAGGGGCCGGCTATGTAGGGGCAACTACGGCCTATGCCCTGATGAACGGCGGGACGACCTCTGAGATTGCTATGATTGATTTAAATGAAAAGAAGCTGGCCGGGGAGATAATGGACTTAAACCACGGCATAACATTTGTGCCTCCCGTTAAAATCTATGCGGGAAATTACGAGGACTGCAAAGATTCAAACATTGTAATTATAACGGCAGGGGTGAGTCAAAAGCCGGGAGAGACGCGGATTGACCTTCTTAAGAGGAATATAGAGGTGTTTAAGTCTATCGTTCCTAATATAGTGAAATACAATCGGAACTGTATAATTTTGGTGGTAACAAATCCGGTTGATATATTAACATACGCCACCTTAAAAATCTCTGGACTTCCACCCAATCAGGTGATTGGTTCCGGAACGGTTCTAGACAGCGCGCGCTTTAAATATCTTATAAGCGAACACTGCCAGGTATCCCCCCAAAATGTCCATGCATATATTATAGGAGAGCATGGGGATACGGAGGTGCCCGCATGGAGCATTACCAACATAGCTGGAATGCCCATCGAGCAATACTGCCTACAGTGCGATCGGAAGTGCGCGGAGAACCATAAGCAAGAGATATTCGAAAAAGTAAAGAATGCCGCATATCAGATAATCGAAGGAAAAGGAGCTACCTATTATGCCGTAGGGCTGGCAGTGCGTAGAATTGTAGAAGCTATTTTAAGGGATGAAAATTCGGTTCTTCCAGTTTCTTCGCTTATCCAAAATAAATATGGAGTAAACGATGTCTGCTTGAGCCTTCCTTCTATAGTCAATGAACATGGTGTTAGCAAGGTGCTAGAGCTACCTTTGAGCGATGAAGAAATAAAAGGCTTTCAAAAATCTGCCGAGGTCATAAGAAGTATAATGAATGAAGTAGGGCTTTAATTGGAAAACGGGGTCTTATAAGACCCCGCTTCCAGTTAAAGTCTTTTTGTTTATCTTGCTCTTGCTCTGCGAAGGGCTAAAACAGCACCGGCCACTACGATAAGTCCCCCTAGGATATAGAGTATATACATTGAGGAGGAAGCTGATTTAGCTACAGGGGAGCTTTCTGCTTCATCGACAGTAGTTTTGATAGCTACAGCGTCCTCGACAACCAATGGAGTATCTTCTGCTCTGTCAGAAGAGGGAGCGGTTTGATTAGCTGGATGGGATACCGCAGCATCAGGAGCATCGGGGGCATCCCCTGTGTCATACAGCACGGCCTGCTCCCCTTCAATAACTTTCACCTTATCTTTTCCGATTAGTTCATAGATATAGTTAGCATTTTCTTCGCTGTAGGGGGCAATCCCAATCTCAACATAATCCTCCATAGGAGCAGTATGGGTTACTGTAAAGCCTTTCTCCCTTATTTTCTCTAGATTATCTTTAAAAAGAATTTTATCAATTTCTTTTTGCTTCTCCAGTATTTCATCGCTAACGCCATCTACAGCTTGGCTTTCCTTTACAGATTCTATTTGAATTGTAAC
>CALGOY010000075.1 GCA_937960725.1 uncultured Bacillota bacterium | reverse complement strand
TATTTGACTCCTACTATGATAATTATAAAGGAGTTATAGCTTTTGTTAGAATAAAGGAAGGAACCGTAAAGCCGGGGGATAAAATTAAAATGATGGCAACCGGCAAAGAGTACGAGGTAACAGATGTAGGTTTCTTCAGGCCTGTTTTAGTATCAGCTGATGAATTAAAAGCTGGAGACGTAGGATATATAGCAGCCGGTATAAAAAATGTAAGGGATACGAGGGTAGGAGATACAATAACCCACGCAGATAGGCCTGCATCAGAACCGCTACCCGGCTATAGAAAGATTAATCCGATGGTTTTCTCTGGAGTATATCCCGCAGATGGTGCTGAATATGAAGATTTAAGGGATGCTCTAGAAAAACTCCAGATAAACGATGCCTCCCTTACATTTGAGCCTGAAACTTCTGGAGCTTTAGGCTTTGGATTTCGATGTGGCTTCCTTGGACTGCTTCACATGGACATTGTTCAAGAAAGATTAGAGCGGGAGTATAACATAGATTTAGTAACAACTGCACCTAGTGTAGTTTACAGAGTTTATAAATTAGATGGTGAAATGATCGAAGTTTCAAATCCTACGAATCTTCCGCCTATGGCTGAAATAGATTATATAGAAGAGCCTATAGTTAGGGCTCAGATTATGGCTCCCTCTGAATATGTAGGGGCAATAATGGAACTTTGTCAGGAGAGGCGTGGCACTTATAAGCATATGGAGTATATAGAAGAGAAGCGGGTAATGATTACTTATGAACTTCCGCTGAATGAAATTGTATATGACTTTTTCGATGCATTAAAATCTAGAACTAGAGGATATGCCTCCTTTGATTATGAATTAATAGGATATAAGAAAGCCGATCTAGTAAAGCTTGATATTCTCCTGAATGGAGAACTAGTTGACGCTCTATCGTTGATTGTCCATAAGGACAAAGCATATTCCCGCGGCAGGGCTATAGCTGAAAAGCTTAAGGAACTTATTCCGAGGCAGCTGTTTGAAATTCCAATCCAAGCTGCAATTGGCAATAGGGTAATTGCTCGGGAGACAATCAAGGCCCTTCGCAAGGACGTTTTAGCTAAGTGCTATGGTGGGGACATAAGCCGTAAAAAGAAACTCTTAGAGAAACAAAAAGAAGGTAAAAAGAGGATGCGACAGGTTGGCTCCGTAGAAGTTCCACAGGAAGCTTTTATGGCGGTATTGAAACTGAATTGATGGTGAAATGATATGTCAAAAGTTGGCTTATATATTCATTTTCCGTTCTGCGCGCGAAAGTGCAGATACTGTGATTTTGCTTCCTACGATAACTT
>CALGOY010000074.1 GCA_937960725.1 uncultured Bacillota bacterium | reverse complement strand
ATCTTTTCATACAATTTAGCAACTTTCATTCTTTTTTCCAGCCTAAATTTATTTCTGGCAATATTTTTAGCTATGGTAAACATCCAAGCTAAAGGCTTTCCCATAGGCTTATATAGATGGGCTGCTGAAAGGATCTTTACATAGGTATCCTGCATAAGATCTAGCGCCCCCTGGTGATGCTTTGTAAGAGAAAGAGAGAATGCATACATTATCCTTTCTGTAAGCCCATAAAGCTCATCCAATGCTGTCATATCATCATCTGCAATCCTTCTAAAGGGGTCCTCATCTATCTCTATTTTATTGTGTTGGCTATCATCCTCGAAGTCATCGCTATAGACAAAAGCAAATATTAGCATCTCCACAGCTCCTTTGTTAATATAACTATTAAACTTTCAATTTTATTGCATGGAAAATTAATTTTTTTCATCTTTTTTATGATTGCACCCAAAAAGAAAAATTTACAGTTTTATGGAGCATAATGAAGGATGCTTTTTCAAATAGCAGAGTAATAAAATTAAATGCTCTCCCCTGACAAAATTTAACAAGTTTAAAGCCAGAAGAGAGCATATTTTATCTAATATTATATTTTAAATCCTCCCCATCGCTATCGATGGTTACTACGCTGCCTTCTCCTATATCTCCTTTTATAATTAGCTTTGCTAAATCTGTTTCAATGGTCTTTTCTAAAAAACGCCTTATGGGCCTTGCACCGTATATCGGGTCAAAACTTCTTTCTACCACTAGTTTTTTTGCTTTTTCGGTTATATCTATATTAATTCCCCTATCTTTGATTCTACTTTTTATATCTCTAAATTGAATATCTACAATCTTGCTAATCTCATCTTTGCCAAGAGGTTTAAACAGGACTATATCATCGATCCTGTTGATAAATTCAGGTCTAAAATGACCTCTCAATTCAGCCATTACTGCTTCCCGAGTAGTATCATCAATGACGCCCTTGTCAGAGATGCGTTCCATTAAAATCTGACTGCCAATATTTGACGTCATAATAACGATTGTATTTTTAAAATCTACAACCCGCCCTTGATTATCAGTTAACCTACCGTCGTCTAAAAGTTGGAGAAGTATATTAAACACATCGGGATGAGCTTTCTCTATTTCATCAAATAGTATGACGGAATATGGCTTTCGCCTCACCGCCTCCGTTAGCTGTCCTCCCTCCTCATAGCCCACATATCCAGGAGGAGCTCCAATTAAGCGAGATACAGAAAACTTCTCCATATACTCCGACATGTCTATCCGAACCATATTCTCTTCTGTATCGAATAAGGTTCTGGCTAAAGTTTTAGCCACCTCTGTCTTACCTACCCCTGTGGGCCCCAAAAACATAAACGAGCCTACAGGCTTTCTAGGGTCCTTCAAGCCTGCTCGAGCCCGAATTACTGCATCGACAACGGCTTTTACCGCCTCATCCTGCCCTACAATTCTTTCATGTATGATGGACTCTAAGCGCAAGAGCTTCTCCCGTTCCCCTTCCATAAGCCGGGTTACCGGTATTCCCGTCCAGCGGGATACTATCTCTGCAACTTCCTCCTTTGTCACCTCTTCTTTAAGCAGCCGCTTATCATAGTCCAGTTCCTCCATTTTAGCTCGAATC
>CALGOY010000073.1 GCA_937960725.1 uncultured Bacillota bacterium | reverse complement strand
CATCATCTCAACCTGCGGCAGTGGTCCTTTTATATCCCTTATATATTTGGGACCAAATGCCCTAGCTGGAAATATCTTAACCAGTTGGGCTCCCGCTTCCCATGCTGTCAGTATCTCAGTAGGGGTCAGTACCCCTGGAACGGCCAATTTGCTGTAGCGGTTGCACATCTCAATGACTGGCAGGGATAGGGTAGGCGAGAGTATAAAATCCGCTCCCGCCTGTATGGAATTTCGGGCGCTCTCAGGATCTAAAACAGTACCTGCCCCTATCAACATTTTTTCACCAAACTTGTCTTTTACAGCTTCGATCATTCTAAGGGCTCCAGATGTGTTCATTGCAATTTCCACAGCTCTAATACCAGCTTGATATAAGGCCTCTACTACTTTGTCTACATCTTTTTCTTCTATACCCCGAACAATTGCAACCAGCTTATATTTGCTTATTATTCTAAGAAGTTCAGCTACCATTCGGTCACCACTCCGTCCTCTGTCCGCCAAACAGGATTTCTCCATCTATGCCCCTGCTTAGCCATTTCCTTTACCTTCTCTTCGTTGATCTTGATTCCCAGTCCCGGCTCCGTCAATTTCTCAACGTATCCATCTTTATATTGGAATACATCGGGGTTTTCCAAATAATCTAACAGGTCAGATCCCTTGTTATAATGAATTCCCAGGCTCTGTTCCTGTATAAAGGCATTGGGAGTGCAGAAATCTAACTGCAAGCAGGAAGCCAGGGCAATGGGGCCTAGAGGGCAATGGGGAGCCACCGCCACGTCGTAGGCCTCAGCCATAGCTGCTATTTTTCTTGTCTCCCATATTCCACCAGCGTGGCTTAAATCTGGCTGGATTATATCTACCGCTCCATCTTCTAATATACTCTTAAAATCCCAGCGGGTGTACATCCGCTCTCCAGTTGCAATTGGAATAGTTGTATGGACCCGCAGCTCTTTTAAGGCTTCGTTGTTTTCTGGCAGCACCGGTTCTTCTATAAACATGGGTTTGAACGGCTCTAGTTCTTTTATCAATATCCGCGCCATAGTCTTATGAACTCTTCCATGAAAATCTATTGCAATATCTACGTCATATCCTATCGCTTCCCTAATGGCAGCCAACCGCTCTACCGCTGCGTCTATTTTAGAATGGGAATCAATCCATCCCATCTCTTCCGTCGCATTCATCTTTAAAGCTGTATAGCCGGCTTTTACCTTTTCTTTTGCATCAGCTACCACATTGGAAGGTTTATCCCCACCGATCCAGCAATAAACCCTAAGCTTATCGCGTACTGCTCCTCCCAAAAGCTCATATACAGGCACTCCCAGCCTCTTTCCTTTTATATCCCATAATGCTTGTTCTATGCCGGAGATAGCGCTCATTAAAATAGGTCCACCCCTGTAGAAGCCACCGCGGTAGAGGACCTGCCATAAATCCTCTATATTTCCAGCTTCTTTACCTATCAAATAATCGCTCATCTCCTCCACCGCTGTCTTGACAGTATCTGCTCTGCCTTCTACTATAGGCTCGCCCCATCCCTCTATACCATCATCGGTAGTTATCTTAAGAAAAAGCCAGCGCGGAGGCACCTTATATAGCTTCATCTTTCTTATCTTCACTTTTGAGCCCCCTAATCCAATTATTTAAAAAGAGTTATCTAGTTATTTCTTCATCGTTATTCATAAAGACATCTAATTCCTCCCTAGTCGGAACGCCCTCATAGTCGCCAGGGGCTGTCAATGCCATCGCTCCCATGGCGTTGGCCATCCGTCCACATCCCTCTAGGCTCTTGCCCTCCAATATACCCGATAGAAAGCCAGCTGCAAAGGCATCTCCTGCTCCAACAGGATCTACAATTACTCCGGGATCAAATCCTGGGACTTGAGCTCTGCCCTGTGAGTCAGCCACCCAGCAGCCCTCTGCTCCAACTTTTATGGCTATCTTCTTAACCCCCAGCTGCAAGAGCTTATCTATGGTATCATCAATCCCGGAAGTGCCAAGTATAAATTGGGCCTCATCTAAGCCTGGAAGTATGATGTCACATTTAGTAGTAATGTCAAACAATACTTTCCGAGCTTCTTCCTCGCTCCACAGCTTATATCGAATATTAGGATCAAAACTTATAAGTACATTATGAGTTTTGGCAATTTCTATGGCCCTATAAATCGTTTCCCGACAGCTCAAGCTTAAGGCAGGGGTAATACCGGTGATATGTAAAATTTTAGATTGTCTAATATAATCTTCGTCTAAATCGTCTTTGCTCATATAGCTGGCTGCAGAGCCTTTGCGGTAATAGGTTACTATGCTTTCCCGTCCCGGGCGTATCTCTTTAAACATGATACCAGTTAGGGCCTGTTCGTCTGTCTTGACCTGCGAAACATCTACCCCTTCGCCCCGCAATTCTTTTATTATATACCGCCCGAACTCGTCCCGCCCTACCCTGCTTATCCAGCCTGCAGTATGGCCCAATCTACACAGTCCGATAGCCACATTACTTTCTGAACCTGCCAAGCTTTTATAAAATTCATTGATATATCTGAGACGGCCTTGTCCCCTTGGACTGAACATAATCATTGTTTCACCTATTGTTACAACATCAAGCATTTTGCATCATCCTTTTCTATATATTTTTCTTTAGTTTGACTTTAAACTAATGCTTCATGGGCTTTTTCAAGCATCCCTGGAATATTGAGTTTATATTCGCACCACTCTAAACATTGTTCACAGGCAATACAATCTTTTGCATTTGGCGTAAATTGTTTGTATTGTTCTATAAGTTCAGACCTATCTTTGTTAAGTTTTTCTGCTATCATATAACGGGAATATAGCGCTAAAATCGCTGGAAAATCAAGTCCTTGAGGACATTCAAATTTTTCTAAACAGTGAAGGCATTCGCGGCATATTTTGTCCATATCTCCAGCTATTTTGTCTGCCTCCGCCTTGTAATTTTTTATCTCCTCTTCTGTCAATCTTTCTCCTAAAGCTACCTCTATATCTTGTTTAAACTCCTCCACATATCGGGCACCTGCATCCACCGTGCTTATATAGGGATTGCTTAGGCAAAAATTGAGCATTATTTTATAATCAATTGAGATGAAATCTTTTAGCATCCTATAGATCGCTGGCATTCCATTGCCATTGAAGGCTTTCATATTCACAATCCCTACATCTTTGTCATAGGCGTACTTAAGCATATTTATTTCCCCGTCTTCTCCTAAACTGCGGTTAAATATATTATAAGGAAGCTCTACAACATCAAAAATTCCTGTATCTAATGCCTCTTTAATCTGGGGAACGTCATGATAATGACTAGAAAAACCTATGTAATTGATGATACCGTCTGCTTTAGCCTTTTGTGCCTTATCCAGCACCCCTGAAGTTTTTATGGTGTTCCATCGGCTTTCATTGATCCCGTGGAGGAAGTATACTAGCTTGACATCGTTTTTACCTATTTTTAAATCGCCTTTCCCTTCGATGCCTAATTTTGATAGACTTGTAGAAAGTTCTTCATCAAATGCATCGGGAGTATAGCCATGGCCTTTAGTGATAATAATTATGGGTTCATCTAAATCTGCCCTATTGCGAATTGCATTGCCTACTAATACTTCACTTTCCACCATCTGTCCTTGTCCATTTTCCCCATTATATGCTCTGGCAGTGTCGATTAAATTAACCCCTTGATCTAAAACAAAGTTTAAAATCTCATAGGCTTGATCTACCGAATCTAAAAGCCTTAGATTCATTGCTCCAAAGCTTAGTTCGGTTACATACAGCCCCGTCCTGCCAAATCTTCTCCTTCTTATCCCGCTTTGCAAATATATCCCCCCAAAATACAATTTTTATAACAGTTTCTAGTATATCATACAATAAATATTTAGAAAAGACTGTAAAGAGTTTATATTTACATAAAACTCCCTACAGTCTTTCTATCTAACTATAATATATTTATTCAATTTTTATTGCGCTGTTTTGAGCTTCAAGGGCTAATTCCATTGCTTTAAAGATATGTTCTTGAGTCATGGCATTTTCAGTCCTATTTATACAGTCTAAAATTAATTCACCGAAAAAGGGGAATCCCACTTTTCCTTTTACATTGAAATAGTGTTCGCCATTTTTATCTACTAAAAATACATGGTCTGTGTCATCGTTCCTAGCTATATCGATATATTTTCTAACTTCTATATATCCATCGGTTCCTAATATGAATAACCTTCCATCACCCCATGTACCAAGCCCGTCTGGTGTAAACCAATCTAGCCTAAAATATCCTGTAGCGCCATTGTCAGCAACTAGCGTTACATCGCCAAAATCCTCGAATGTAGGATATTGTTTATGATTATAGTTAGCAACTTTTGCTGATACGACTTTTGCATCCTTCGCGCCGGTAAAGAACAGGAACTGTTCTATCTGATGGCTTCCTATATCGCACAATATGCCGCCAAACTTATCTTTTTCATAAAACCATTCCGGCCTTCCCTGCCCTTCCCTGTGGGGTCCCATCCCAATTACTTGTATTACTCGTCCTATAGCGCCTTTTTCTACCAATTGTCCTGCGTAAACGGAGGCTTCATTGTGCAGCCGCTCGCTATAATATACCATATATTTCCTCTTTGTGCTTTTTACTTTTTCCTTAACTAATCTGAGCTGCTCCATAGTAGTCAACGGAGGCTTGTCGGCAAAGTAGTCTTTTCCCGCCTCCATTGCTTTTAAGCCTATATCGCACCTATCGCAAGGTATGGCCGCGCTGGCTACTAAATGTACTGATTCATCCATTAATATCTCATCCATGCTGCGGGCTACTTGAACCTGGGGATATGCTTTTCGGAAAGCTTCTACTTTCGCCGGATCTGGATCATAAACCCACTTTAATTGGGCACCGGCTTCTATCAACCCCTTGGACATGCCATATATATGGCCGTGGTCTAATCCTATGGCAGCAAAAATAAACTCTCCTTCTTCGCAAACTTTTTTAGCACTGCTTTCTGGCATATAGTACATGCCATCCTGTCTGCTCATCAATAAATCACCTCCATGTCATACAAGGTCAAATGGCTATTTTGGTTCATGTAATCTTTCCAAATGTAATAGTTTCATCATCAAAATTTTCTATTGAAACTTTCTTTTCATAGAAATATGGAACATTGGCCCGTATGCCTGACACGGTATAAAAAGCATCGTCCTTCGGAAGAGGAAGTTTCACTATCTGTTTAGCACTTGCGGACTTATAAATAGCTGTTATTAATTCTAGTGCATTCCTGCCATCATATCCAGAAATTAATACTTCTCCCTTATTTTCTATTGCTGATAGGACATCATCGATCTGTGCGGTGTGGCCTGTGTATTTGAGGCTGGGTAACTTATCATAAAAGTTTTGTAGCTCCTTTTCCAACTCTTCATCCCGCCCTATAGGAAATCCATTGCTAGAAGCAACTGAAGCGTAGACATCCCATGGTGCTGAGATTCGTGCTTTTTTTCCTTGGAGAACGATTTGCTGTTCCTCTCCATGGTGTACAACAGAGCTGGTGATTTGTCCCATTGCTCCATTCTTATACTTAAGCACTGCTACAGATATATCTTCCACCTCTGCGTTGTCATGGGCCACATTGCTCATCAGGGCTGAAACCTCCTCCGGCATTCCCATCAGCCAGATCAGCATATCAATATGGTGAATAGCATGATTTAAAGTGCAACCGCCTCCTTCTTTTTCCCATGTTCCCCTCCACCATAGGTCATAGTAGGAATGCCCCCTCCACCAAAATGAATCAACCTGGGCATGTACAATATCCCCCGCTA
>CALGOY010000072.1 GCA_937960725.1 uncultured Bacillota bacterium | reverse complement strand
AGATGCTGGAGAGCATGATTATAAATTATGCAAAAGCGGGCGTTGATAGCATAATGTTTCCAGAAGACTGGGGCACCCAGACCCAAACCCTTATAAGCCCGTCCCTCTGGCATGAAGAATTTTATCCAAGATTTAAGAGGTTGTGTTCACTAGCCCATGAAAATGGCGTGAAAGTGTTTATGCATTCATGTGGAGCAATAGGCGCCATTATACCGGGATTGATCGATGCCGGCGTGGACCTGCTCCAGTTTGATCAGCCGCGTCTGCACGGGATAGATAAACTAGCTTCCTATCAGGATAACTCAAAAATCACATTTTGGTGTCCGGTGGATATTCAAAAAACACTTCAGACAAAAGACGAAGCATTAATTAGAGCGGAAGCGCGGGAATTGATAGAATTGTTGTGGAAGAGGAAAGGCGGAGGATTCATCGCGGGATATTATTCTGACAATGCTTCCATTGGGCTAGATCCAAAATGGCAGGAATATGCCTGCGATGAATTCGTAAAATGCGGTAAGATGGATAATTAAAATTGAACTACATTTTATTATAATTGATTTTATTATAATTGTTCTCATAGAAAGGATCTCTTTGATATCATTTCGATATTATATCAGAGATCTTTTCTTTTTCGCTGCGGATATATTATAATACTGGACGAATTCTAAAAAGTAGTATAAAATTTCTATAAAAGTTCACTATCGTCGATAGGGAAGGGAATGAAGTAAATGAAAAGCATTATACGGGATATAAAACTAGCTCCCGAGGGGAGAGCAAGAATAAATTGGGTAAAAGGCTATATGCCTCTTTTAAATCAACTGGAAAAAGAATTTCGCGAAGAACGCCCCTTTGAAGGGAAAAAAATAGCGGTATCAGTCCACCTCGAGGCTAAGACTGCATATCTTTGCTTAGTTTTAGCAGCAGGAGGGGCAGAGGTGTCAGCAACGGGAAGCAATCCCCTATCCACCCAGGATGCAATAGCGGCTGCCTTGGTAGAAGAGGGTATAAATGTCTACGCCTGGCATGGAGCAACAGCTGAAGAATACCAGGAGCACTTAAACAGAACATTGGATTGCAATCCCGACATCATTATAGATGATGGAGGAGACTTGGTACATCTTCTGCATACCACGCGGAAGGAACTTCAACAAAACATAATAGGGGGCTGCGAGGAAACAACCACCGGTGTTA
Organism: uncultured Bacillota bacterium; assembly: GCA_937960725.1. Taxonomy (GTDB): domain Bacteria; phylum Bacillota; class Clostridia; order Caldicoprobacterales; family UBA3941; genus CALGOY01. Next base: position 2,211 of record CALGOY010000072.1, on the reverse strand, counting down.
TAAGGCTTAGGGCAATGGAACGGGAAGGAATTTTAGGATTTCCGATGATATCCGTCAATGACGCCTATTGCAAATACTTGTTTGACAACAGGTATGGCACAGGCCAGTCAGTCTGGGACGGAATTATGAGAACTACCAATCTGATTGTTGCAGGCAAGAATGTGGTAGTGGCTGGATATGGTTGGTGCGGAAAAGGTATAGCCATGAAAGCCAAGGGGCTAGGTGCCAACGTCATAGCCACAGAAGTAGCGCACATAAAAGCCATCGAAGCGGTCATGGACGGATTTACTGTAATGACCATGGATGAAGCGGCAGCCATTGGAGATATATTTATTACAGCCACTGGATGCAAACAGGTCATAGTTGGAAGGCACTTTGAAAAGATGAAAGATGGAGTACTGCTTGCAAACGCCGGCCATTTTGATGTGGAGGTATGGAAACCCGATCTAGAGGCCCTAGCTGTAGAAAAACGGCCCATGAGGGAAAATATTGAAGGCTATGTCATGAAAGATGGCAGGGTACTAAATCTTTTAGCAGAAGGCAGACTGGTAAACCTTGCTTCTGGCGATGGACATCCGGCCGAAATAATGGACATGAGCTTTGCTCTTCAGGCCCTATCTGCACGGTATCTAGTTAAAAATGAAGGAAAGCTAGAAAAGAAGGTGTACAACGTACCTGAGGAGATAGACCGCAGGGTGGCTTCTATGAAGCTTGAGGCCATGGGTATAACCATAGATAAGTTGACCGAGGAACAAGAGCGATATCTGCAAAGCTGGGCTGAATAGAAAGGAGCTGTATTAGGACGATGCATACCCTTATTAAAAATGTAGATATTATCACAATGGACCAGCAAAATTCCAAATATACAAAAGGCTTTATTGCCATAGAAGGGCAAAAGATAGCATGGGTGGGGGAGGAGGTAGGTCTGCCAGATTCTTTCCATGCTGATGAAATAATAGACGGTGAAGGCAAATTAGCCTTGCCAGGATTTATAAACACCCATACCCATGTAGCTATGACCCTTTTTCGAGGCTATGGCAATGACCTGCCCCTGTGGGAATGGCTAACGGAAAAGATATGGCCTTTAGAGGAAAAGTTAGAGGACATGGATGCCTATTGGCTATCCCTTCTTGGAATTGCCGAGATGCTCATGGGAGGGGTCACTACATTTTCAGACATGTATATGCATATGGAATACGTTGCGAGGGCCGTGGAGGAGGCGGGAATTCGTGCAGTGCTATCCCGCGGTTTGCAGGGATGGCATGAAACATCCCATATAGGCTTAAAGGAAAATAGAGATCTCTATGAAAAATGGCACGGCCAAGCTGATGGCAGAATACGGGTAATGGTAGGCCCCCATGCTGTTTACACCTGCGAGCCTGATTTCCTAAAAGAGTGCAAAAAATTAGCTGATGAGTTAGGGGTTGGCCTCCATATCCATCTATCAGAGACTCGAAAAGAGGTAGAAGATTGCAAAAAGGAATACGGAAAATCTCCGGTAGAGCACTTAAACGATTTAGGGTTGTTAGATGGCCATGTATTAGCAGCCCACTGCGTTCACCTATCCCCTGAAGATATGGATATAATGAAGCAAAAAGACGTAAAAGTAGCCCACTGTCCTATTAGCAACTTGAAGCTGGGAAGTGGCATAGCCCCCACAGACGAATTGCTGGAGAGGGGGGTATGCGTATCTTTGGGCACGGACGGTGTTTCCAGCAACAATAATCTAAGCATGATAAAAGAAATGTCTTTTGCCGCCCTGCTTAGAAAAGGCGTCAAAGAAGATCCTACCTTAATCCCAGCCCATACTGCTCTAAAAATGGCTACTTACTTTGGAGCTAAAGCATTGGCCTGGGAAGACCAAATAGGCAGTCTGGAGGTAGGAAAGCAGGCGGATATTGTACTAATAGACATTACTAAGCCCAACTATCAACCCAAGTTAGATATGGAATCTCACTTAGTATATAGCGCCCATACTGGAGATGTAGATAGCGTATGGGTAGCTGGGAAACAGCTAGTGAAAGACAAAAGGCTATTAACGATTGATTTAGAGCGGGTATATAATGAAGTAGAGAAAATTCAGGCTAGGATTATGTATTAAAAAAATCACATAATGTCGTCGACCCCTAATAGTGCAAAAACCCCGGGGGATCGACGACATTTCATTTCAGCCGCAAAAGCTGTAAAATACGTATTTATACACAAAAAGCA
>CALGOY010000071.1 GCA_937960725.1 uncultured Bacillota bacterium | reverse complement strand
GGTTTCCTAAACCGGGTGTCGGGGGTTCGAATCCCTCCGGGTGTACCAGAAAGGCTGGGAAACTTAGTTTTCCAGCCTTTGTCATTTTGGGATTTTGATTTCTCTAGAAGTTAGCATTTTTATCTATATTTTATTATTGTGTTCATAGTAAATTTAAGGTATAATGATTAGTATTGCGGTTTATGTAAGCGGGAGTGGTTTTTATGCAAGCTTTTTTGTTTATCCTTACTAACAACATTATTCCTATTTTTTTAATGATTTCTGCTGGCTATTTGCTAAATAAAAAATTTAACCTAGATATTTTAACTTTAAGTAAATTAAACTTCTACATATTTGTGCCTTCTTTCATTCTTACTAATTTATATACTACACACATTCCAGTAGACATGCTCAAAGTTCTATTTTTCGCAGTACTTATGGTATTAATTAATATGATTGTAGGGAATTTAATTGCCAACATAAAAGGATACGATACAGCGCTGAAAAGCGCTTTTGTCAATTCCATCATGTTTTATAATTCTGGAAATGTAGGATTGCCACTTATTACATTGGTTTTTAGCAATGCACCCTATATAATAGATGGACAGACCCCATACCTAGAGCTGGCTGTAACCACTCAGATTACTGTAATGGCAGTACAGAATATAACTACCAACACGCTAGGCTTTTTTAATGCAGGTAGGGCCAAGCTCCATTGGAAAGATTCGATAGGTAAAATCGCCAGAATGCCGGTTATATATGCAATTCCCACAGCATTTTTGCTGAAAACGTTGCCTTTTGATTTTACGCAACTGCCTGTATGGCCTGCTCTGCAATATGCAAGAAATGCTATGATAGCCATAGCCTTATTAGCTTTGGGTGTACAACTATCCAAGACGTCCTTTGAATTTAAAAATAAAGATGTGTATCTGGCCGTGGCAATACGGCTATTGGGGGGACCTTTATTAGCATTTATTCTTATTCAGCTTTTCCATTTCGACGGAGTTATCGCTCAAACATTGTTAATCTCATCATCTGTGCCTACTGCAGTCAACTGTGCCCTAATTGCAGTAGAGTATAACAACAGACCAGATTTTGCATCCCAAGAGGTGGCTACATCAACCCTGCTTAGTGCAATTAGCTTGACGCTTGTAATATATATGGCTCGAGTGCTATTTCCTATCATATAAATTATTAAAAATCAACGGAATAACTGTCAATCCTTGAGAATAAAGTTTATTTATAGTTTGATCGCAAATGGTAGTAAAAATGCAATAAACAGTAGGAAAGCCGAGGTTTGCCACCTAAATATCGGAATAAACCTCGGCCTAATTGTTTTCTAAGACCATCAATCTGCAAATATGGCTTCTAAATTGATAATACCTTTTCCTTCAGAATTTGGATCGCCATCTATAGAAATAGCATTGTTCATGAGCGCTTCTTTAATCTCATCCGGTGTCCAGGACGGATTTTTTTCTAACAACAATGCAGCAGAACCCGCTACAATAGGTGTAGCTACTGACGTCCCTGACATAGTAGTATAGGAACTTGCTAAAGCTCGGAGCCGCTGTCCGGATTGATACTCTGTATCGCTTTTAACTGATACTACATTTACCCCAGGAGCTACTACATCGGGTTTAATACGGTTGTTTACAGGTCCTCGGCTGGAAAAGTCAGCGATTACGTCATCGGAGATATCAACGGTTCTGCGATCATCAGCTGCACCAACGGTGATAATTTTAGAGCTAACGCCTGGTGAAGTGATGGTTCCTGATTTGGGACCTGAATTGCCTGCGGCTGCAACGACGGTGATCCCTCTGTCCCATAGGGCATTTACAGCAAGTACCATGGCGTCTATACCGGATATGCGCTTTGCTTCTGTGCCTAGGGATAGGGATAGCACCCTTATATTGTATTCTTCGTGGTGATCGGCGACCCATTGTAATCCTGCCAGAATATCAGAAGTATGGCCGCTTCCTTTTTTGTCTAGAGCTTTTACGGCAATGATATCTGCTCCAGGGGCTATCCCTTGATACTTTCCCCGCGAAACATAACCACTGCCGGCTGCGACACCAGCAACGAAGCTTCCATGGCCATTGTCATCGTATGGGAGTTCTTTATTATTCACAAAATCTTTAAAGGCTTTTATTCTGTTTTTAGGTTTTATAAAATCTCTATGGGGGTATAAGCCCGTATCTATAATTGCGATTCCAACGCCTTTGCCCGTGTAGCCAGAGTTATTTATAATACGGGCTTTAACTTCCTGAGAAGCAATATCCATTTGGGATTTAACAGATACATCTGCTCCGAGATATTTTACATGCCTAAGGGCAGCTATATATGTCAATTTACTATAGGGAACTTCTATACAATAGCAATCTATAAGAGGAAGTTCATATTTTATCTTAACTCCCATTTTTTTTAAAGTTTCGCGACATTGGCTAGAGCATTTTTCATTTGAATGAAGAATAATAGTGGTCTTCTGGTCAGACATGGTTGTCATTTGCTTCATCAGTTGAGGATCTATTTTTTTTAATATAGCTCTATTGATAAAAATAACGGTGACCCCCTTTCCCTCAAACTATCCCTAATACATACTATGAAGGGAGCTCATTTTGTGACACGTTAAGGGAAAGGGGGAAGTAGATTTGATTGAATTAGAAGAGAATTAGCGAAGTAATATAGAAAATAATTATTAAATTAATAACATATTCTGCTACACTGCCAGTGCGGATACCTATTATATGTATGCGTTTTTTCGATATAGGATAAAACCATGCAATTCCTGCAGGATTAAAACTATCAGCTAGCAAATGAAGCATATATCCAAGTGTAATTCCAGGTGCAAGTGATGGATTTATTAATGATGTTAAATATGAAAATATAGCAAGCCCTAATAATGAGTGCATCCATCCTCTATGTCTTATACCCAAGGCAGAGCCTAAGGGAAATCTTCTACCTAATATTGATTTTGGATGGTCTAAATCTGGAAGCAGAGAACCTATAGCAGTCATAGCTATACCCCAGCTGCCAAGTTTACTGCTCATTAATAGTCCAGCGCCTACTCCTATCATTAGATGTGTATGTCCCTGTATTTCAATCACCTCTTATTTTATGACATAAAAACGGGTTACAGAGAGTCCTCTGTAACCCGTTAGTTTATACTGGCGGAGAGAGAGGGATTCGAACCCTCGATACCCCTTTCGGGGTATACACGATTTCCAGTCGTGCGCCTTCGACCAACTCAGCCATCTCTCCGTGTATTTGTTTCAAACGGCACAAATATTATGTTACTATAGAAACGACAATTTGTCAATAATGATATAAAAATTTAATAATCTTTAATTCATTAGCTTTTTGAGATTCCTCGAGAGAGCAGTTGTTCAAAGGTTTTGGGAGCTACCGGCGGGCTGATGAGATATCCCTGGATCTGTTTACAGCCATTGGAGTACAAAAAATCAAGCTGCTCCTCATTTTCTACTCCCTCAGCAACTACGGCTATATTTAAGGCATTGGCCATGTTAATAATTGCGGTAGTTAAAGTTGCATCGCTGGGATTACGGGTAACATTCCAAACGAAGCTTTTGTCGATTTTGATGATATCGGCAAAGAATTTACGAATATAGTTTAAAGAGGAATAGCCAGATCCAAAATCATCTATAGCTATCTTTATACCCGTATTCTTAAGCTTTTTTATCGTTTCTATAGCTAATTCCGTATTCTGCATAACGCTGTTTTCTGTGATTTCGAGATCTAAAAATTTAGGATCTAAGCCATTGGCGTCTAGAATATCCAATATTTTTTCTGCTAGATTGGGATCCTGAAATTGGCATGTAGATATATTTACAGATAATTTTAGCTCATTAAACCCCATATTGTGCCATTCTTTCAACTGTTTACTTGCATTTTTCAGCACCCATTCTCCAATGGGTATAATCAATCCCGTCTTTTCAGCTAACGGTATAAAATCCATTGGTGGTATTATTCCCTTTTTAGGATGCTTCCATCGCAAAAGTGCTTCGCATCTAATTATTTTATTAGTCTCAACATCTACCTGGGGTTGATAATAGATAGTAAATTCCTCTTTTTTCAATGCTTTTTTTAGTTCTCTTTTTAACTTTAGCTCTTTCACATTGAATATATTTTCTACTTTAATAATTGGGTTTTTAAAATAAGCAATTAGAAAAAATACAGCGGTAATGAAAACATCTAATAGAAATAAAACGAATCTATTGGAAGTTTTAAAAAAAGCTCTTACAATTATTGATGCTATTTTGGCGAGGGTAGCAAGCATCAAAATGTTTATAGTGCTTATCTTATCATCATTTTTAATAATTGCGCTGTTGGGTTTATATTCCATTAAATCTTCCTCCATACCATCCGATTTGCTATTTTGTTTAATGCATAAAAAAAGCGCTCGAAGATAAGCGCGTCGCTTAGCGAATCAACAAATAGGCCCATCCTATTTTTCGCTTGGCAGCCTGGCGATCATAGGAGCTGTACTCCCTTAGACCCATGGCTTTGCGACCTTATCTTTCGATAAGTGTGCCTTTATCATCGAAAAATAGTTATTCAATTGTATATAAACTGCAAAAACTTTACATATTAAAATACATTTATTGTTTATTCTACATAGATTTTATACAAAAGCTATTTAAAAATCAATAAATATTTACAAATTCCATCAGTTTTCTCTTTTTTTTAGCGAAATATGAAATGTTTTATTTTCTGATCTAAGGAAAATAAATCTGTTTCAGGTAATTATATATAATTATATATTTGACAAATCTGTATTGAAAATATAAAATGCAGAATATAAAAGCTTGTTGAATACATAAAATCGATATTAGTGTGTTTGGCAAGCCATAAGCCGGCTCTGTAAACTTAAAATGAAAAAATAGTACAATGTTTTATAAAATTACTTTGA
>CALGOY010000070.1 GCA_937960725.1 uncultured Bacillota bacterium | reverse complement strand
CATGTATCAGAGCCAAGTTCCGCAGTTCTTTACATATTGGTTATATTAATGTAATCAACGTAAATAACTTTAGCATTATACCGCGCCAATGTCAACACAATCTAGACAGCTAGAAAATGCTCCTTTACAATAAAAATAAAGCAGGAAAGAAAAAATTTCTTTCCTGCTTATGCCCACCACATGCCACCTTTGTCCTCAAATACTATAACCTCTTTCAAGAATGCGATAGCTTTCTGCAGCCCTTCGCCTGGGGACATCAAGCTGTCTTCATGCTCGATGCTGAGCACATCATCGTATCCTACCATTCTTAGATTACTAATTATATCTTTCCAAACCTGATAATCATGGCCGTATCCCACAGAACGGAATATCCAAGAGCGGTTAATTTCATCGCTGTAATGCTTAGTATCTAGCACCCCATTAACTGCGGTGTTGATAGGATCTATTTTAGTGTCCTTTGCATGGACATGGTAAATAGCTGGACCAAGTTCTCTAATCGCGGCTACTGGGTCAATTCCCTGCCAAAATAGGTGGCTTGGATCAAAGTTTGCGCCAATAGTATCTCCTACCGCCTCACGGAGCTTAAGCAGCGTTTCAGGATTATATACACAGAATCCCGGATGCATCTCTAAACAGATTTTATCTACTCCATGGTCGTTAGCGAAAGCAACGGCCTTCTCCCAATATGGAATCAATACTTCATTCCACTGGTAGTCTAATATCTTTAGGAAATCATCGGGCCAGGGACAAGTAACCCAGTTAGGATACTGGGATGTTTTAGAATCCCCCGGACAGCCTGAAAAGGTATTAATCCTGTTAATCCCCAGTTTTTCGGCAAGCAATACCGTTTTTTCAAAATCCTCATGATAGGCTTTTGCGATTTCCTCCTGGGGATGTACTGGATTTCCATGACAGCTAAGGGCACTTATCTCCAAATTATACTTTTTAAGTAAATCCTTCAATTTCTGTAATTTACTATCGTCGCTTAGAAGCTCGTCTGGATCCGCATGGGCTTTACCCGGAAAGCCGCCAGTTCCTAGCTCAACTGCCTGCACTCCGGACTCGCTGAGGTATTGGAAAGCCTTCTCCACGCTCTGATCCCCGAGAAGGACTGTAAATACTCCTAATTTCACCCTTTAGGCACCTCCTAAAATTTTTCTCAAATGGCTGCTTTATCTGTCAAATGTTACAGCTTTTCCAGTCCTAGCTGATTCGTAAATAGCTTCCAGTATCTCAGTAACTACCAAGGCCTCTTCCGGCTTCACAACGGGCTCTGTATCGTTTATGATGGCTTCAATCCACATCCTAGCTTCTAAATCTCCTGGATCTTCAGCTGCCCCTTCATAGTAGTCTACTCCACCTGCATCCAGCGTTGGCTTTTTGGTGTACATTCTACCGAATTCTACTCCATTGATCCGCAGACCATCCCTCATGTCAGCACCAGCTTTGGTTCCACACAGGGTTGTCTTCGCTTCCATAACATCCAGCGTATTAAGAGCCCAGCTAGATTCTAGAAAAATAGTAGCTCCATTTTCCATTACAATAAAACCAAATGCAGAATCTTCAACTGTAAATTTCTCCGGATCCCAATCTCCCCATGCGTTGGCAGTGTTGCGCTGGTTTTTCAATTTATGATATGCAGTTCCTAGAACTATTTTGGGCTTATAATTATCCATCATCCATAAAGTCAAATCTAGGGCATGAGTTCCAATATCTATAAGAGGACCGCCTCCCTGTTCCTCCTCATTTAGGAAAACACCCCAAGTTGGAACAGCGCGGCGCCTAACCGCATGAGCTTTTGCAAAATAAATTTCTCCTAAATCTCCCCGCCTGCAGGCTTGGTATAAATACTGGGCATCCGGTCTAAAGCGATTTTGATAGCCAATAGTCAATTTTTTACCAGTCCGCTTTGCAGCCTCTACCATTCTTCTAGCATCGGCAGCGGTCTTTGCCATGGGTTTTTCGCACATAACATGCTTACCTGCTTCTAATGCATCTACAGTAATATCGGCATGGGATTTGTTGGGAGTACATACATGAACGACTTCAATTGTCTTATCTTCCAGAAGCTCCCTATAATCTACATAAACTTTTGCGTCTTCTGTACCATATTTTTTAGCAGCCTCTTCTGCCCTTTCTCTGATTATATCGCAAAAGGCGACCATTTCTACATTATCTAACTTGGACAGGGCGGGCATATGCTTTCCATTAGCGATACCTCCGCATCCAATAATTCCAACTCTAACTTTCCGGGTGCTTTTCTCTTGAGCCATTTGAATCCTCCTCATCCATAAATATTAAAAGATAACCAACAAAGCTGATTAAATTTGCTTTAGTGAAATTTATGTATTATTTCTAAGGAATATTTTATCATTTATGTATTTCTTTTTCAATTAATATACAAAATTATTTGTCTTTTATTTAAATTTAATATGTTCATAAAGTATTATTTATAAAGCATAAATAAATTCACATAATAGATAATAGGATACATATATACCCAATTTAAAAATTGAAAATTGCAATATTAAATGTAACACTTT
>CALGOY010000069.1 GCA_937960725.1 uncultured Bacillota bacterium | reverse complement strand
ATCTACACTCTTTCCCTACACGACGCTCTTCCGATCTTTTCTCCCCACATTGTCCTCCCTTCCGACAGCAGCTCTTATTATTATATCTTCATTTTAACACTGGCCCGAAACAAAATCAATATTTTTTTATCATTTTTTAGCTTTTGTAAACATATTTCGGAAAAACATCAGCAATTTTAGCTAACAAATGCTAAAATTTACTGTGTTTTCCATATATTTTCACCGAAATCAGCTTAATATAGTTTAATATTTCTATTAACAAAATTAACATTTTTTAATTTATAATTTTAATTTTTGTAAATATATTTTGAATATAAAGGGTTAATATGCTATAATTAAACAAACGAGAGATTAGTTGTTTTTAATCGAAATTTGTCAAAATACAGCATCGATATGCCAGCTCGATATACTCTTGAGGGGAAGAAGGGGGATGTTATGAAAAAAGTTACTATGCAGGATATAGCGGATATGCTTAATATATCCAGGGTTACCGTATGGAAGGTGCTGAATAATCGGCCCGGCGTATCAAAAAAACTTCGCGAGCAGGTGCTTTTGGCAGCAAAAGAGACAGGTTATGTTAAAACAGGGGAAAAAACAAAAGAATCTGCTGAGCAAAATGGCGAAGATATAAATAAAACTGTTTCCGTCGTCATCTCTAGAACAGAGCCTAGCGTTTTTTGGATCAACATCGTCCACGCCCTTGCAAAGGAGCTGGGTAAACACGGTGTTAATTTAATGTATAACTATCTTCCCCCTAACTATTACGAAGGATATACTCTTCCCGATATATTATATAACGGTACAGTGGAAGGAATAGTAATTATCAATGTTTATGATATTAAACTTCTTTCCATGTTAAATAGATTAAACATGCCCAAAGTTTTTCTCGACGTAGCGACGGATTTTCCAATTGATACAGTTACTGGAGATTTAATCATATTGGAAGGAAAGAGAAGTGTAAAAAAAATAACCAATGAAATTATAAAAAAAGGCAGAACGGAAATCGGCTTTATCGGTGATATACATTATGCTTTGACTAATAAAGAGCGGTTTGAGGGTTTCTTAGCTGCAATGAAAGAAAATGGTTTAAAGGTGCAGGATAAGTATTGTATGACTGGTAAGATTGGTATTCACACATATTACGAAGAAATTTCTGCTTTTTTAAACAAGCTGGATAAATTGCCTCAAGCATTCGTATGCGTTAGTGATTTCGTTGCCAATTTTTTAATGCAATATTTATTAGAGCATGGGTATAAGGTTCCAGAAGATGTTGCTATCTCTGGCTATGACGGCAGCACTGAATATTCGATGGTATCTGGTAAATTAACCACGGTAAATGTGGATACCTTCCATTTAGGGAAACGCCTTGCAAAACAATTGCTCTACCGAATTGAAAATCCAAAATCTCCTATCGAAATAACATATATCAACTCAGAAATAGTTTGGGGCAAGTCTACGGATTTTTAAAATAATGTCGTATACATGGAGGAATGCACCATAGTATACGACATTATTTATTAAGGGTGTATCTTGAAGCTAGTTTCAATATAATCCTTAGAACTGCTACCTACAAATACTTTTACATTGCCTGCTTCGACACAGAACTCCATATCCCTATTCCACAGGCCTAGTTCCTCTTTGCCTAAGGAGAAAACCACATCTTTCTTCTCTCTAGGCTTTAAAAAAATTTTCCTAAATCCCTTTAGCTCTTTTACTCGACGCGTAACACTGGCTTCCTGATCTTTTATATAAAGCTGAACAACCTCTCCTCCTGCAACTTGTCCAATGTTCTCAACAGTAACCTTTACCCTTATGTTCTTTCCTTTTTCTATATCTTTAACAGTTAGAGAATTATCCAAAACTTCTAGCCTGCTGTACTTGAACTTAGTATAGCTTAAGCCATGGCCAAAATGATATAGAGGAGTTGCCTCCATATCCACATACGAAATTGAAGAGCCTAAATCCTTATGGTTATAGTATACCGGCAGTTGTGCCGAAGACCTCGGTATAGAAACGGATAGCTTTCCCGAAGGGTTGTAGTTTCCAAATAGAACTTCAGCTATTGCCCTGCCTCCCTCGGTTCCTGGATACCATCCACATAAAATAGCTTTGCAATTTTCAGCTATCCATGGAATTGCGTGGGGCCTGCCTTGGATGAGCACTACTACAACCGGAGTGCCGGTCTTTTTAATCTCCTTTAGTAACTCAACCTGTACTCCCCCCAGCTCCAAATCAGCTAGGTCTACCCCTTCCCCACAATCCATTTCCGAAGGGTCTCTACCTACTATAGCAGCACCATTAATATCAAAAACAGTGTTAAAATCCCTAGCACTAGTTCCTCCTAAAACCACTACAGCTATATCAGCTTCTTTCGCGGCATCTATAGCTTCTTGGAACCCTTCCTTTGACATATCTCGAATCCCACAGCCCTTTGCATATATCACTTCTGTTTGTGGAGATGCTAAAGCCTTTATTCCCTGTAGAACTGTAAACCCTGTATCCTTCCTTTGGGGTGCAGTATAATCTCCCAGCTGGTTATAGAGATTGTCCGCATTAGGACCTATTACAGCAATCTTCTTTAGCTTTTTATCTATAGGCAATATATTATCCTCGTTCTTTAATAGTACAATAGATTCCCTAGCCAGCTGCAAGTTAATTTTTTCAGCCCTAGGGGAATATACTACTTGGCTGGCTAGTTTTTCGTCAGTGTATGGATTGTCAAATAATCCCAGCATGAACTTTACTTTCAATACCCTTCTAACAGCTCTATCGATATATTCCTCTGAAACCTTACCACTTTCAACCGCTTGCTCTAGCCTAGTAAAAGCGATATCCCACAAGCTAATATCTACTCCAGATGTTAAAGCCAAAGCAGCTGCACTCTCATAATCTCCAGTTAGCATAAGTAGCCTATCTATCGCCGTTCCATCAGCCATAACTATTCCCTCAAAGCCCCACTCACCGCGCAGTATATCTGTAAGCAGCTTTTTATTAGCGTGGCATGGGATACCATCAATTTCGTTGTAAGCAGCCATACAGCCCAGAGCCCCTGCCTCTACTCCAGCCTTCATGCCGGGCAAGAAAATTTCCCTAAGTTCTCTTTCTCCAATGGATGCCGGCGCTGCATTATGACCACCTACAGCCGCTCCTTGGGCGCAGAAGTGCTTCATTATGGCAACTACTTTATCTTTGCCCTGCAGTTCCTCCGGCGATTCTCCCTGAAGCCCCTTTACAGCTGCTGCTGTCATCTTTGCGGCGTGATAAGGGTCTTCCCCAAAGCACTCCTCACTACGCCCCCATCGTGGATCCCTTAAAATATCCAACAGGGATACGAGAGCCAGGTTTCCTCCACGGGCCCTAATCTCAGCGGCAGCTTGGGACATGGCTTCTTTGTATAAGCTAGGATTCCAAGTGCAGCCTATTCCTATATTAGTTGGAAACATAGTTCCATCGAGGGCCTGGTGGCCATGGGGGCACTCTTCTGAAATTAGGACTGGAATGCCCAACCTAGTATTTTCTATTACGTATTGCTGTATCATATTAGCCACTTGGGCAGACTTTTCTACCGGTATCCCTGTATCGAAGGTAACCTCCGACCACGGATCCGCTCTAAACAGACCGTATAAAGCCCCCATGCCACCGCCAAACTCTACAGCTTTCTTAAATTCATCTGTAAGTTCTATTTTGTCTCCATTTCTTCTATAGGCTTTCCAACCAAACATCTTTTGGTTTAGCTGACCTACTTTTTCTTTCAAAGTCATCTTTGAAAGTAGATCATCCACTCTAACATCGATATCTAGTGTTCTGTCCTTGTATTTGTCCACTCTCTTTTGTTCCTTTCTAAAAAACTACATCTATTCCAATACTTTAACTTGATAGCACCTGTGAATTTGAGCTGGATAGCTTTCTGCAATCGTTCCATCATATACGATTTCGACCTTAGCTCCTACCTCGATATCCTCAATGCTTATCTCCTCGCCCTGGGAGTTTAATATTTTTGCCTCTCCTATTGAAACAGAAATCTTATCAGCAGAACGCAGCTCATCAGAACCTTCCACTGGTTCTACCAATAAGCTTGACTCACTAACTTCAAGAACGCTAGCAGTAAACGATACTTCATCCTTATTTTCCGTATTATTGCAAGACACCAGGACTATCAGCGCTATCATAGTGCAGATAAATAAAGTTAAATACTTTTTCATTTTTTATCCCTCCCAACGCTTTAGACGATTTAGGGAGGGATTTGGTTTCATATAATAATCCAAAGATTAATATTAGTATAACTTATAAAGCATTGGATGTCTATTGGATAAATTCGCTAACGGTCTGTTTTGCCGCTGAATATCGGCCCTATTCTATCTATGCGATTAGTCCATATCCCGCCACTATAATTAGAAGGTATTTGCTTTAAATCCTCTACAGTATCAAATCCTTCAGACCATTTCCCATCCCCTGCAACTAGCACAAAGAGTGAATTAGCTCTCTCCATCCTTTCGATAAACCGATGGGGCCATCCCCATAATATCCGGGCGTACTTTTAAGGTAAATGAAAATAAGTGTTTTTCATCGAATTCGGTATGTATCCCGTCCAACCTACAAGCATGTATTCAACTAAAGCCTTTTTCATCGTCTTATAGGACATAACTCGAAGATAGGGCAGCTCTTCTTTAAGGGCTTCAATCGGCTCATCACCGCCATAAAAGGTTAATTGAGCTAAACGCTCTTGACTAAACTTTCGAAGATATTCAGCTAATAGCTTCCCTTCATTCCTGTCATTACTTTTTATATGTATTAAAAAGCAACGGTCTGGAAAATAATCCAGCACTTCATCTAATGAAGGCATAAGGCCAATTCCCTTACCTCGAAATGGATAGGTTTTTCCACCATCTGCGGTATATCCGTATCCAACATCGAGCATTTTGAGCTCCTCCATTGTATAATCCCTTACACTACCTTCTCCGTCAGTCCTATACTCTAGGGCATGATGCCGTATTCGTATCAGCTGTTATTCCCTCCTTAGGAAAAGTTTGAGCCAATCCCCTATGGGCAAGAAGAAATGGCCTCTCATTGCTAGAGCTGACAAATAAAGAGCTATTATTAATATAAATAAAAACAAATAATACAATAAAAAACAAAATTATCTTTTGCTTCATCATGTATACTCCTTCAAAATTTACTTCAATATATAAAGAAAACTAGCTGAATAATTACATTCTAATTATAACACCAGCAAAAAACTTTGCCTAGTCAAAAACAAAACAGTGCTATTCATAGCACTGCTTTCATGATAATTCATAAATTGTAGTTTTTTTAGATGCTCCCAAAATGAAGATTATTTCAGAAAACTCTCTTGGATTTTCTTTTCCTTACAGGTAGACCACAAACGGAGGGATGCACTATGATCAGAACCAGTAGGCTTGATGATTTCAATTCCTCATAGGTAGACTACAAACAAGCAGAACAACAGCAAAGATATATTGAAAGACAGATAAGGAAGTATAAAAGGTTAGCAGAAGGGTCCATTAGCGAAAAAGACAGAAAGGAATATCAGAACAAGGTCAAAGAGTATCAAGAAGCCATGAGAGAGCATTTAAAGAAAAATCCACAATTAAGAAGGATTTATAGCAGAGAGAAAACTAGAGGCGTTCCATTTGATTATGGGCAAAATTATGATGAGTTAAAAGGAATACTGACCAAAGACAATATAAAAATAAATGATATTAGTCATCATTTAAAATTAAGGGCTGTCGAAAGAGAGATTTCTTCCAGAGATATTGAAGATGCATTGCGAAATTCTTTGGGTATTGGTAAAATAAAATATGATGACAAAGGTAGACCTAGTAAAGAATACATAGGTGAAAATGCAAGAGTTCAAATAAATCCTGACACAGGAAAGATTGTGGCGGTATGGAGAACATCAAGTAAATTAAGAAAAAAAATATATTGGTGATGGAAAT
>CALGOY010000068.1 GCA_937960725.1 uncultured Bacillota bacterium | reverse complement strand
AAGAGGTCGTTGATATATACAGGGCTGGTAAAATAGAAGATATAAAAAAAGCAAAACTAGCAAGTGGTCAGCTAGCCATAATGAAATCCAGTGAAAAGGAGCGCGCTTTGGAAGCCATGGCTGCTGCCCTTGAGAATAATATAGATCGCTTAATTGAAGCAAACAAATCCGATCTTAAAACGGCAAGGGAAAATGGAAGAGGGGCAGCTTTTATAGATCGGCTTACATTAAATGAAGATAGAATAAGGGGGATGGCAGAAGGCCTACGAATGGTAAAGGCATTGCCAGATCCAGTAGGTGAAACCGTATCTATGTGGAAAAGGCCTAATGGTTTAGAAATAGGACAGAAAAGGGTTCCTTTGGGTGTTGTAGGCATCATATATGAATCGAGACCAAATGTAACAGCAGATGCTATTGGCCTTTGTATAAAGACGGGAAACGCAGTTGTGCTGAGGGGAAGCTCTGAAGCAATTAACTCCAACATTGCAATTGTGGATGTAATGGCCAAAGCAGCGTACGAATCTGGGATTCCAGAAGGTGCTATTGTCCTGATTAAGGATACCAGTCGGGATAGTGTGAAGCAAATAATGAAATTAAATGGACTTATAGATGTCTTAATCCCCCGTGGTGGAGCTGGATTGATAAAAACAGTTGTAGAAGAGGCTAGCGTCCCAGTTATCGAAACCGGGGTAGGGAATTGCCATATATATGTAGATGGAGAAGCTGATTTAGATATGGCGTTGGATATTGTAGTCAATGCTAAAACTCAAAGGCCTGGGGTATGTAATGCTGTAGAAACTCTTCTCGTCGATCAGAAAATAGCTGAAGATTTTATTCCCGTGGTAGTTGATAAATTGAGGGAAAAAGATGTGGAAATTCGAGGATGCCAGAGAACATTAAACATCGTTCCTGATATAACTCTAGCCCAGGAAGCGGATTGGTCTACAGAATTTCTAGACTACATTATAGCGATAAAAGTGGTAGATGGAATTGATATGGCTATTGAGCATATTAACAGATATGGGACAAGTCATTCGGAGGCTATTGTCACATCAAACTATTTTAAAGCCGAAAAGTTTCTTGAAATGGTAGATGCAGCTGCTGTATATGTTAATGCATCAACTAGATTCACAGATGGCGGGGAGTTTGGATTTGGGGCAGAGCTGGGAATAAGCACTCAAAAACTCCATGCAAGAGGGCCTATGGGTTTAAAAGAGCTAACTACTATTAAGTACATTGTTAGAGGACATGGTCAAATAAGAGAATAATTAAAAAATTAATTGACAAAAGCATTAATGTAATGTATTATAATGAAAAGCATATAATATACACAATCATGAATTATTATTAAAATGGTTTTGGGAGGTTTCATAAGGTGAGAGTAACTATGAGAGCAAGCGGATACATGTCCATGATGTCTATGATGATGTCCATGCGAATGTGCATGTACATGTATCGCCATGCTCAAAATACGGTTCATAGTTACTCGAATGAACGGGTTAGTTCTCTAACATATTATTTATAAAAATTCGACTATTTTCGATTTTTTAAGTACAAATAAGAGACATTTAAAACAGGTTCATTCGAGAACCTGTTTTATTTTTTTAAAAAAGTGGAGAGGGAGGACGATGAATGGATAAAAGTGAACCTATTATTTCCCTTCGCGGTGTTACAAAGGTTTTCAATACTGAGAATTCTGAAGTAGATGCCTTAATAGATATTGATTTAGATATTTATCAAGGCGAGATATATGGCATCATTGGTCAAAGCGGCGCTGGTAAGAGCACATTAGTAAGGTGTATGAACTTCCTTGAAAGGCCTACAAAGGGTACGGTTATATTCAATGGTCAGAATCTTGCGGATTTATCCTTAAGAGAGCTATTAAAAGTTAGGCAATCAATAGGTATGATTTTTCAGCAGTTTAACCTGCTCATGCAGCGAACGGTTTTAAAAAATGTCTGCTACCCTCTGGAAATTGCCGGAGTTCCCAAAAAGGAAGCTGAAAAAAGAGCAGTCGAACTTTTAGAGATGGTAGGCCTTTCAGATAAAATAAATGCCTATCCAGCCCAATTATCCGGCGGACAGAAGCAAAGGGTTGCTATAGCGAGGGCAATAGCAACTAAGCCTAAGGTTTTGCTCTGTGACGAAGCTACTAGCGCGTTGGACCCAATGACGACCAGATCTATATTGGAATTGCTGAAAGATATCAATCAGAAGTTTGGTATAACGATCGTCATAATTACCCATGAGATGGATGTTATTGAAGCCATTTGTGATAAAGTTGCTATCCTCGAAAATGGTAGGATCGTTGAAAGAGGAAAGGTAGAGGATGTATTTGTAAATCCTAAATCCGAAGCCGGGAAAAGACTTGTATTTAAATCCGATGAGCAGTTTTCTGAATTCGGATCTGAAAAAGTTTATAGGATCGTTTTCAACGGCCAATCAGCGTTTGAGCCGATTATATCCAATATGGTGGCAAAGTTTAAGGCCCCTGTAAATATTTTATTTGCTAATATAAAAAATATTGGAGGAAAAGCTTTTGGACAGATGCTAATACAGCTGCCAGAAGATAAAATATTGACTAAGCAAATGCTTCGGTATCTAGAGGAGCGTTCGGTTAAGTATGAGGAGGTGACCCAGGATGCTTGATGTTAAGACGCTAGCCATGATTGGTAGAGGTATAATCGAGACGTTATATATGGTAATTGTTTCGACGGTCTGTGCATATGCTATAGGTCTTCCCATTGGACTTATACTTGTAATAACCGATAAAGACGGCATCCGCCCTTGTCCTATTGTAAACAAAGTGCTTGGATTTATTGTTAATTTACTTAGGTCTGTGCCATTCGTAATACTTATGATATCAGTAACCCCAATAACGAGGAAAATTGTAGGTACAACCCTTGGAACATCAGCCACTATTGTGCCTTTAGTCATCGCCTCAGCGCCCTATATTGCCAGGTTAGTAGAGTCTTCTATTAAAGAAGTTGATCCAGGAATAATTGAAGCAGCAAGGGCGATGGGTACAGGAACATTTAAGCTTATTTACAAAGTTTTGATACCAGAGGCAAAACCATCTCTAATAGTGGGAGGGGCCATTGCCATTACCACGATATTGGGCTATTCTGCAATGTCCGGCTTTATAGGCGGAGGCGGTTTAGGTGATATTGCTGTTAGATATGGTTACTATAGAAGTGAGTCAGATATACTCGCCGTTACAGTAGCTGTATTAATTATAATAGTTCAAGGCTTTCAGGAATTGGGAATGCGTTTGGCAAAGCGCAGCGATAAAAGAGTTTAATGTAGTTTATTATTTTTAAGATTATAAATAAAATAAACAAAGTATGGAGGGAAAGAGATGAGCAAGAAAATTTTATTCACTATCATTTCAATTATTTTATCCGTAGCATTGTTAGCCGGTTGTGCTACTGCAGACCAAGAAGATAAAAATGAATCTTTGGACGAGAATACTGTCGAACAGAATAACAATAGCGAACCTTCAGATGAGGATACTGCCGATCGGGAAAGCGAAAATAACTCTTCAGGCGAGAATACTGTGATAAAAATCGGAGCAACTCCTGCTCCCCATGCAGAAATTCTCAAAAAGGCTGCTGAAATTTTAGAAACGAAGGGATATACCCTTGAAATTGTAGAATTTACTGACTATGTCCAACCTAACATTGCCGTAAACGATGGTGCATTAGATGCAAATTATTTCCAGCATCAGCCCTATCTTGATGCTTTCAATGAAGAGAGGGGAACCGATTTAGTATCAGTTGCAGTCATACATTATGAGCCCTTTGGTATATATCCCGGGAAAACAGCTTCTTTAGATGAACTGAAGGATGGAGCAACGGTAGCAGTTCCTAACGATACTACTAATGAAGCTAGGGCTTTGCTCTTACTTGAGGCTCAAGGATTAATTAAACTAAAGGAAGACGCTGGCCTTAAGGCAACTGTAAATGATATTATTGAAAATCCCAAAAATTTAGAGATTATTGAGATAGAAGCAGCCCAGATACCGCATTCTCTTCAGGACGTTGATATTGCTGTTATCAACGGAAACTATGCTATCGAAGCAGGATTAAACGTTGCCAAAGATGCCTTGGCAACCGAAGATGCTGATTCTATCGGTGCTAAAACTTATGGTAACGTAGTAGCAGTGAAAAAGGGCAATGAAAATAATGAAGCTGTAAAAGCCCTTGTGGAAGTACTGAAAAGCGATGAAATTAAGCAGTTTATAAACGATACCTATGAGGGAGCAGTAGTACCTCTCGAATAACAAACGATAAAGGGCAAGGAGCAAAAAGCTCCTTGCCCTTTTATATTTTTCTATTTGCTTATCTCCTCTAAC
>CALGOY010000067.1 GCA_937960725.1 uncultured Bacillota bacterium | reverse complement strand
GATTTCATTTCGCCGTTCTCGGACTTCTTTTTCATATTCGCTTCGCAGTTTGTGAACTTCTTCTTTGGCTTCTAATAAAATTTCTCTTCGTGCAGCCTCGGCCTGCCTCTTAGCCTCTTCTACAATTCTCCTAGCAGCTTCTTCTGCACTACAGATCTTTCCTTCTGCAATACGCTTTCGATAATTGTATCCGAGAGCTACCCCCCCAATGGCTACTACTACCAGGACAATTACCTGTAGTAGTATATCAGACACGAGTTTAGGGACACCTCCTCATCCTATCTCTTAATCACAACGGAATTGCATAAATGTCGTTTATATAGCCAATAATATGTCAATTCCTAAAACAAAATATTAACCGAGTGCATTCACCCGGCTTCCTTATGTTTGATCACTTTTATTTACAATCATAAAATAAAAAAATAATTTTAAACGTGAAGCCAACGTTCAGTCTTATTTTATATCTTTTTTCCATTCATGTCAAGAAATTTGAATGAATATGATAAAAGTATTGTAACAAAAAAGATCCCTATGCGGGATCTCTAAGTTTGGGCTTTATTCTTCGTTAGAAAGATCATCATTGCTTATAGATGTTCTTCTTATGTTTACAAGATCATACTTTTCAAGTACTTTCTCTTCAATTTCCTTAGCAATTTCAGGATTATCTTTTAAATATTGCCTAGCATTTTCTCTACCTTGCCCTAATTTTATATCTCCATAAGAATACCATGAGCCGCTTTTATCTATAATGTTCTCAGAAACAGCCATATCTAGGATAGAACCTTCTTTTGAAATTCCTTCACCGTATATGATATCAAATTCTGCTTGTTTAAAAGGAGGGGCCACTTTATTTTTTACTACTTTAACCCTTGTCCTATTTCCAATCATCTCGCTACCCCGCTTTAGGGTATCAACCCTTCTAACATCTAATCGCACGGAGGAATAAAATTTCAAAGCCCGGCCTCCAGGGGTTGTTTCAGGATTTCCGAACATAATCCCCACTTTCTCTCTCAGCTGATTAATAAATATGACAACAGTATTGGTTTTATTAATAGCACCTGAGAGCTTGCGGAGGGCCTGGGACATTAACCTAGCTTGAAGTCCGACATGTGAGTCTCCCATCTCTCCATCTATCTCAGCCCTTGGCACTAAAGCTGCTACGGAATCGATTACTACCACATCTATAGCACCACTGCGGACTAATGCTTCTGTAATTTCAAGGGCTTGTTCACCAGTATCCGGTTGTGAAACCAGTAGATTGTCAATGTTAACTCCAAGATTACTAGCATATACAGGATCAAGGGCATGCTCAGCATCAATAAAAGCAGCTGTTCCGCCCATTTTTTGTGCCTCAGCTATTACGTGAAGGGCAACGGTCGTCTTTCCAGATGATTCGGGGCCAAATATTTCTACAACCCTTCCCCTCGGCAATCCTCCTACACCCAGGGCAATGTCGAGTTCTAATGAACCTGTGGGGATCACTTCCACGTTTATATGGCTACTTTCCCCTAAACGCATAATTGAGCCCTTTCCAAACTGCTTTTCAATCTGACTTAAGGCCATTTCCAAGGCTTTTTGTTTTTCCATTTCCATCTCCCCCTAAGATATA
>CALGOY010000066.1 GCA_937960725.1 uncultured Bacillota bacterium | reverse complement strand
GAATCAACCTTGAGTATAAAAGAGAAAATAATAGAGCTTTTTAAAGAAAAAGAGTACCCACCTTTATTTATAAAGCAGATTATGGAGGTATTGGATATATCGCCTGAAGAACGGGATATGCTGGAAACTGTCCTAGACCAAATGGTAAAAGAAGGGAGCCTGGTAGTTACAAAGAAAGGTAAATATGCCCTTCCCGAAACTTTAGGTTTTTTAGTAGGAAGGCTGCAGGGGCATCCGAAGGGTTTTGGATTTCTGATTCCCGATAATAAGGATGAAGAGGATATATTTATCTCAGCTGAAAATATGGAAGGTGCTATGCACAATGATCGGGTAATGGTTAGGCTTTTAACTAGGAAAAGCAATGGGGACAAATCCAGGGAAGGAGAAGTTGTTCGAATTTTAGAGAGAGCTAATAAAACCATAGTAGGTTTGCTGGAAAAAGAAAAACACTTTGGCTTTGTAATTCCTGATGATTCGCGAATTGCTTTTGATATATTCATTCCAGAGAAAGAGATCAAGGGAATTAGATCGGACAGCAAAGTAGTCGTTGAAATTGTGAGATGGCCTGAACCAAGGCGTAATCCTGAGGGGCGCATTATCGAAGTATTAGGGCATAAAGACGAAGCGGGAACCGATATACTTTCTATTATACGGCAGTATAAGCTTCCGGAAGAGTTCCCGGAAGAGGTTAAAGAAGCAGCTCGAAAAATTCCTCAGGAGGTTAGGGATAGCGATTTAGTTGGGAGAAAAGATTTGCGGCATCTAAAAACGATTACTATAGATGGAGCAGATGCGAGGGATTTTGATGATGCCGTATCTGTAGAGCTGTTGGACAATGGGAACTATCTCCTTGGGGTTCATATAGCTGATGTAAGCCATTATGTTCCGGAAAATAGCATTATAGATAAGGAAGCCTATAAGCGAGGAACTAGTATATATCTAGTAGATAGGGTAATACCCATGCTGCCCCCTGAGCTATCTAATGGCATTTGTAGCCTTAATCCCAATGTAGACCGGCTGACCTTGTCGGTATTTATGGAAATCGATCACAATGGGAAGGTGGTAGACTACTCAATCCATGAAAGTGTTATAAGAAATAAATATAGGATGGTATATGAAGATGTATCTAAAATTCTAGAGGATAATGATCCAGAATTGATAGAAAAGTATTCTGATTTAATAGATGATCTAAGAAATATGGAGAAGCTCTATAAAATATTAAATAAAAGGCGGGAAGCCAGGGGCAGCCTCGACTTTGATCTAGATGAGTCTAAGATTACATTGGATATTGAAGGCAAGCCTACCGACATCATGCCTTACGACCGGAGGGTATCCAACCGGATTATTGAGGAATTTATGCTAATATGCAATGAAACCATCGCTGAGCATATTTACTGGCAGCAGATTCCTTTTATGTACAGGATTCATGAAGAACCGACTGTTGAAAAAATGTTGGATTTTAACGAGTTTATCCATAATTTTGGATATCACTTAAAGGGCATTGGTGGGGAAATACATCCTAAGGTTTTGCAGGAGCTCCTGAAAAAGATTAAGGGAACTAAAGAGGAAGCAATCATAAGTGCCGTTATGCTTAGGTCTTTGCAAAAAGCCCGTTACAGCCACGAGAGCCTAGGACATTTTGGACTAGCTACCAATTATTACTGCCATTTTACTGCTCCAATCCGCAGATATCCGGATTTGGTAGTTCACAGAATTATAAAGGCAACCCTCTACAATGAGCTAAACGAGAAGAAAATAAAACGGCTAGAGGCTATTCTGCCTGAGATAGCTGATCATTGTTCCCAAAAGGAGCGGCTTGCCGATGAGGTGGAGCGAGAGACCGAGGATTTGAAGAAGGCCGAGTATATGGCGGATAAAATAGGAATGGAATACGAAGGAATAATATCAGGGGTTACCAGATTTGGCATATATGTACAGCTTCCTAATACCGTGGAAGGCTTGGTAAGAATAAGTTCTATAGAGGATGACTATTATGTATATAATGAAAAACATTATTGCTTAATAGGAGAGCGTACTAGAAAGATATACAGGCTAGGAGATATAGTAAAGGTTCGGGTAGTAGATGTAAATATAGCTGAAAGAAATATAGATTTTGTATTGGTAGAATAAGATT
>CALGOY010000065.1 GCA_937960725.1 uncultured Bacillota bacterium | reverse complement strand
ACTTGATTTAAATATTTTTCCCTTACCTGTTCTTTAGTAATGCCTTGGTTTCGAGAATATTGTTCGTATAGGCTGTTAACCCATAGAGGTGAATCTAGGAGATTTCCGGGGCAGATAGCATTGACCCTTACGTTATAGGGGGCTAGCTCTAGAGCTAGGCTTTGGGTAAGGCCGATGCCACCGAACTTACTCGCGGCATAGGCAGAGTTTTTATATGAGCCTTTCTTACCGGATTTGCTGTTGATTTGAATGATATTGCCACTTCTCTGTTTCATCATGATAGGAGCTACCGCTTTGGCGCAGTTAAAATATCCTACCAAGTTCACGTCGATTACTTTTTTCCATTCCTCGCAGGGGAATTCGTCTATTGGCTTGGCGATCAAAATTCCCGCGTTGCATACTAAAAGATCTATTTTACCGTATCTACTGAGGGTGGTTTGGGCCATATTTTCGCACTGTTCGTAATTAGTGACGTCTACTTGCATCGCCATAGAATCAGGTAGGCTGTCTGCAACTCTTTGCGCGGCTTCCAAGTTAATATCTGTAATCACCACCTTGGCCCCTTCCTGGCTTAAGCGCTTAGCCAGGGCTTCTCCAAGTCCTTGAGCGGCGCCGGTGACTATGGCTACCTGGTTTTCAAGCCGTTTGTAGATTTTCGCGCTAGTCATGATAATCATCCTTTCATATATGGATATATTTTAAATCCATATGTAAATATAACAACTGATATAACAATAAATTTACATCAATTTTACATATATTATATAACACAACAGTCAAATATTCAATGCTATATAGGGTATCAATTCGTTGACATTAGGGTAAGTATTTGATAAAATGTTATCAAGGTGTTATAAATTGTGGATAGTTAACATTGATAATGAGTATATAACACATTTATTGCTGCATTTTGACATAGCCATTTGCACAAATCTAGCTTGTTTATCCACATTGGTTACAAATTAATATCGGGAGGTAGGGCTATGGCTACACCAGTAATTATGCCTCGCCAGGGACAAACGGTAGAGAGCTGTATTATCACGAAGTGGCATAAAAACAAGGGCGATATAGTAAAGCCTGGAGATATTTTGTTTACTTACGAAACAGATAAGGCCACCTTTGAGGAGGAAGCCAAGGAGTCTGGAATTTTACTAGATATATTCTTTGAGGAAGGGGACGAAGTTCCCGTTTTAACCAACGTATGCGTCATTGGGGAAGAAGGGGAAGATCCTACTCCATACAGGCCTGATATCGGAGAGGATTCTGAAGCCGTTGAAACGGATTCCAGCGAGATAGCTGAAGAAGTAGGGGCAGCTGGGGATACGCCCGTAGAAGCTGAGATCCGAGTGGAAACAGATGGTAGGATTAAGATATCCCCAAGGGCTAGAAATCTTGCCGAAAGGGCTGGAGTAGACTATAGAATGGCAACTCCTACTGGGCCGGAAGGTAGGATAATTGAAAGGGATATTAGGGAGCTGATTGAAAAGGGTCCCGTTGCTACGAGGGCAGCTTTCGGGAAATATATGGATATGGATGGAAAGGAAGTATCTCCGACTGGATTAGGCGGAAGGATTACTACCAGGGATCTAGATGCAGCTGTTAGTTCTGTTCCATCGGCTTCAAGCTACGCATCTGCAGAGGAAAGCGAACTTTACGAAGACATCGAGCTTACTAACATCCGCAAACTGATTGCCAAGTCTATGCATGAGTCCCTTATAAATTCAGCTCAGCTTACGCTTAACAGTTCTTTCGATGCTACGGAGATATTGGAGTTTAGGCAGGAATTGAAAGCTAAGGGAGAACGATTGGGCTTAGATAAAATTACCCTAAATGATATTATATTATTTGCAGTATCCAGGATAATTCTAAGTCATAGGGAGCTTAATGCCCATTTTTTAGGGGATAAAATGAGGTTTTTCAATACAGTAAATTTAGGCGTTGCTGTTGATACCGATAGGGGGCTTATGGTACCTACCATATTCAACGCGGAGAAAAAATCTTTGCTGGAGATATCCCAAGAGGCTAAGGAATTGATAAATCAGTGCAGGCAAGGCAGGATTAATCCTGATTATCTACAGGGAGGGACCTTCACGGTTACGAACCTTGGCGCTTTGGGCATAGAATCTTTCACCCCCGTAATCAATCCACCGCAGACTGCGATCCTAGGCGTAAACACTATCGTGCAGCGGGCTAGAATGGTAGATGGCGAGATAGAATATTATCCAGCTATGGGATTATCTTTAACCTTTGACCACAGGGCTATCGATGGGGCTCCTGCAGCGAGATTCTTAAAAGAGCTAGTGGATAATCTAGAGAACTTTAGACTTTTATTGGCTAAATAGCGTGGAGGGATGGAAATGGTTTATGACTTAATAGTTATCGGAGGTGGCCCTGCAGGCTATCTAGGGGCTGAAAGGGCAGGGAGGAAAGGATTGAAGACACTTTTGATTGAAAAAAGAGCCGTTGGTGGCGTTTGTCTAAATGAAGGATGTATTCCCTCAAAGACACTGCTTCATTCGGCTAAAATATATGACTATGCCAGATTCAGTGAAAAATATGGGGTAAAGGCTGAAAATGTATCCTTTGACCATAAAGCAGTAATAAAGCGAAAAAATAAAGTGGTAAAAACTTTAATAGCCGGGATCAAATCCCAACTAAAGGCCAGTAAGGTAGAGCTAATAGAAGGGGTTGGGACAATTGAAGGCAGGGGCGATGAAGGCTACTTAATCCGCGTGGGGGATCAGATTTATACAGGGAAAAGGCTGCTTATAGCTACCGGCTCCGTTCCAGCAATACCGCCTATACCCGGAGTAGAAGAGGGATTGGAAGAGGGATATGTATTAACTAGCAGGGAAATTTTGGATATAGAATCTATCCCTGAGTCCCTTGTGATCGTAGGCGGTGGAGTTATAGGACTAGAGATGGCTTCTTATTTTAACTCAGCGGGGAGCAAAGTAACTGTTATAGAAATGCTCGACCATATTGCGGGGGATACCGATAGGGAAATATCCAATATTTTGATGAGAAACTATGAGAAAAAAGGTATTGATTTTAAATTAAATGCTAAAGTGACAGAGATAGGGCCGGGCAAGGTAATCTACGAACAAGAGGGCCAGAGGTACGAACTGGAAGCAGAAAAAGTACTTATAAGCGTTGGCCGGCGGCCTAATATAGAAGGGCTGGGCCTTGAGAGAATTGGGGTAGAGGTAGAAAGAGGCTGTATAAAGGTAGATGAAACCGGACTTACCAATGTTCCCAACGTCTATGCAGCGGGAGATGTAAACGGCTATTCAATGCTAGCCCATACTGCCTATAGGGAAGCTGAGGTATGTGTAAACAATATGACCGGCAAAAAGGACATTATGAGATACAATGCCATACCTTCAGTTATATACACCAATCCGGAGGTAGCCTGTGTTGGAGAAACTGAAGAAACGGCCAAGGCTAAAGGGATCGATTATGAAGTGGCCAATCTGTCCATGAGATATAGCGGCAGATACGTCGCAGAAAACGAGAGAGGAGATGGCATCTGTAAAATTCTTATCGATAAAGAGTATAGGAGAATAATAGGGGTGCATATGATAGGAAATCCTGCGTCTGAAATCATTTACGGCGCTGCTTTGATGATTGAAATGGAGATGCGGGTAGAAGACGTGCAAGAGCTAGTATTTCCCCATCCGACGATTTCCGAGATTATAAGGGAAGGGGTTTTTCAGCTGTAAGGAAACTTAAAATAAATAAATTCTATTTAGAGGGGGTTGTACAATGCCAAAATCACAGTTTATAGATCCCAATGAGGTCAGAAAGAGCGGTTGGATTACCTTTAAAGATATTCCGGTAAACCAGTATCAAAAGACAGTGAAGGATGAAAAGGATAATTTTTCAAAAGAGGAGCTAGTCAGGATTTATCGGGATATGCTGATTATCCGGGAGTTTGAAAATATGTTAAATCTTATTAAGACTACAGGGGAGTATAATGGCATAGAGTATAATTATCCCGGACCGGCCCATTTATCCATAGGGCAGGAAGCTGCTGCCGTAGGCCAGGCATTCATATTAGATAAAAATGACTTTATATTCGGCTCCCACAGAAGCCACGGGGAAATTATTGCAAAGGGGCTCTCTGCCATCGAAAAGATGAGCGATAAAGAGCTCATGTCAGTGATGGAAGATTTCTTCGATGGAGCTGTTTTAAAAGCAGTTGAAGATAAGCCGCGCAAGAACGAGACGGTAAAAGAGTTGGCCATAGATTTTCTTCTCTACGGTATTTTAGCTGAGATATTTGGTAGGGCCACGGGCTTTAACAAGGGCCTAGGCGGTTCAATGCACGCTTTCTTTACTCCCTTTGGGATTTACCCCAACAACGCTATAGTAGGCGGTTCGGCTGATATTGCCGTAGGTTCGGCTCTATACAAAAAGATTAACCGCAAAAAAGGTATTGTCGTTGCCAATATTGGCGATGGGGCTATGGGCTGCGGGCCTGTATGGGAAGCTATGAATATGGCTGCCATGGATCAGTTCAAATATCTTTGGGATGAAGAATATAGGGGCGGGCTGCCTATAATATTTAACTTCTTTAATAACCAGTATGGAATGGGTGGTCAGACCAGTGGCGAAACCATGGCCTTTGGAATGCTGGCTAGGGTAGGAGCAGGAATAAATCCGGAACAGATGCATGCCGAAAGGGTTGACGGCTTCAATCCATTGGCTGTAATCGATGTTATGAAGAGGAAGAAAAAGCTGCTCGAAGAAAACAAAGGCCCAGTGCTATTGGATGTAGTAACATATAGATTCTGTGGACATTCTCCTTCCGATGCTTCCAGCTACAGGACTAAAGAAGAACTTCAAGCCTGGATGGATCAGGATCCATTGAAAGTCTACAAAGAGGAATTGATTGAGGCGGGAGTTGCTCAGGAAGATGAAATTTCTTCTATCCAGGAATGGGTAACCGAGCTTATAACTGAAATATGCCGATTGGCTGTAGATGAAAATAAATCACCCCGCATTGATCTCAATAAAAATCCTGACGCCATAGGGGAGCTGATGTTTTCCAACGAACGGATTGAAAAAATGGATGATAGGGAGCCGGAGGTGCTGCTTCCTCGGGAAGAAAATCCGAGAGTGCAGCAGATAAAGCGAAAGGTAAGAGTGGGGGTTCAAAATGGAAAGCCTGTGTCGAAAAATCGGGTATATCAGCTGAGAGATGCTATATTTGAAGCCCTGCTGGATAAGTTTTATACCGATCCCACCTTGATTGCTTACGGAGAAGAAAATAGGGATTGGGGAGGAGCTTTCGCCGTATACAGAGGCCTGACGGAGTCGCTGCCATACCATAGATTGTTCAACGCCCCCATATCAGAAGCAGCCATAGTAGGATCTGCAGTAGGCTATGCCCTATCTGGTGGAAGAGTGGTCGTAGAGCTGATGTACTGTGACTTCTTAGGCCGGGCTGGGGATGAAGTGATCAATCAGCTGGCCAAGTGGCAGGCTATGAGTGCAGGAATCCTTAAGATGCCTGTAGTTTTGAGAGTATCGGTCGGTTCTAAGTACGGAGCTCAGCATTCGCAGGATTTAACATCTATCTGTGCCCATATTCCTGGTTTAAAGGTAGTGTTCCCTGCAACTCCTTACGATGCAAAGGGGCTTATGAATAGCGCTTTGGCGGGGACAGATCCGGTCATATTCTTCGAAAGCCAGAGGATATATGATATAGGGGAGCTATTCCATCCTGGAGGAGTGCCAGAGGGCTACTATGAAGTTCCCATAGGCGAACCGGATATAAAGAAAGAAGGGAAGGATATTACTATCTTGACGATAGGGGCTACCCTCTACAGGGCTTTAGAGGCTGCAGAGATTCTAAAGAAGCAATATGGGCTCTCTGCCGAGGTGATTGACGCCCGGTCTATCGTTCCATTTAACTATGAGAAGGTAATCGAATCCGTTAAAAAGACAGGAAAGATTTTATTGACGAGCGATGCTTGTGAGCGGGGCTCCCACCTTAAGGAGATGGCCCAAACCATAAGCGAGCTGGCTTTTGATTATCTCGATGCTCCGCCGGTAGTGGTAGGAGCCCGAAATTGGATCACTCCAGATTATGAATGTGCGAAATTCCTCTCGCCGCAGCCCCAGTGGAAGCGCGTAGCAATTCATCAGAACATATT
>CALGOY010000064.1 GCA_937960725.1 uncultured Bacillota bacterium | reverse complement strand
CTTGCCGTCGCGGTTCCAAATTTCACTGTCGGAGAATTTCCAAACCCCTCGCCATAAATATATACTGTGTTTCCTGCACGGCCCATTGTAGAAATAACATCACCAATCCGTGGCGTAGACGGTTTAGTCGATGGATTGTAGGACCATACACAAACTTCGCCGCCGGTTAAAGTAAAGCTTTGAATTTTCCCGTTTGAAACTATGGCGCTTTCACCATACAAGAGTCCTTCTAGTACATCTTCATAGATCCCATCCGGCAGCGTAGTATTCAAAGCAGGAACAGTAAATGATCGATCTGGCTGGCGGTTAATGGCCGTAATAACTTGCTTATCATAGAACTGCCGCTTATATACTACAACATCATTAGAAGAATATAGGATCTCCGTAGTCCCATATGCCAGAGCATTATTTTCTTGTCGAAGATCGGAAAGCTTTTTAATTATTGCAGTAGCTGTAGTAGGCTTAAAATCAGATACAGCCCCCATATAAATTCTGCCCGACTCATGATCCGGTGCACTAAAATATTGCTCTGTCCCATAGTAGATATTAGGTATACCGCGCGAGGTCATCAATGCTACAATCGCTGCATGAAATGGCTTATCATTTGGCTGGATGTACCGAAATCGTGTAACATCATGATTATCAATAAAAGTTACTGCTTGGTTTTCATAAGTATAGTCATTTTGAGTATACAATAGCATATTTGCAAACTCAGTCATAGGTAGCGAAAAATCTCCAAATGTACGGTTAATCGTATTATAAAATTCAAAATCTAGATTATTAACGCCAGTACGATCCGGAAAGCTAATATACTCCCCATATTTAGGGTCGGGTTTACCAATAAAAAATTCACCAAAGTGAGTTATTGGTCCATATTCTGAGTCTACTGCATCTTTAGCATTCTTTACAAATGCCGGATTCATATGCAGAGTTGCGTCATGGCGGATTCCTTGAATTCCTTTACTAGCCCAAAATTTCAGGGCATCCTCCAAATAAGCCGCCAGCTCACCATTTTCTTGTGAAAAATCTGCAAGATTTGCTAGATCTTTAAATCGATAGCCAAAGGTCGACCCGTCATCTCCTCGATCGCCGTGATGATGAAACCAGCCTTTTACATCATTATTAGGGTCTGCAACAAGATTTTCAACTATTCCATCTCCATTATAATCAACAGGCTCTCCATTGGAGTCAAATACAAAATTGCCATTTTCATCCCGATCCGGTTCATAAAGCTTTCCATCAAGACTTCTATCACTGGTATGATTAGTTACAAAATCTATAATCAACTTAATTCCCGCATTATTCAGGGCAGTCCTTAAGCGTTCAAAATCAGCCATTGTTCCAAAATGCTTGTTTGTAGTGAAGTAATTTCGAACATGGTAGCCATGATAACTGGTCCAACCATACGTTGATTCTTCTCTATTGGCATAGGGATCGGAAATCCAAACTGCAGTAATTCCCATACTTTTTAGATATGGAATTTTATCAATAATACCCTGCCAATCGCCCCCCTGATAAAGCCGTGTATCCCTTCCTGTTCCATCAAATAAAGCTGGATTAAATCCTGTTTGAGCTTCTGCCGGAACAACAATCCCAGATAAAATACATATAACCATCCAAACAGATATTCTTTTAAAATACTTTTTCATGTTTTCTCCCCTTATTTTATTAATTTTTTATTTATATTCTTAATTTTTTAAGACTAACGAAAAATTACACCTTGTTCGCACCCGCGGTTATACCTTGGATTAGATATTTCTGTAAACTTACATAAAGTATAGTAATTGGCACGGCTACTAAGACAGCACCAGCAGCAAATGTGGTAAAATTATTATTTGTATTGCCGCTGATCATATCGTAGAGCCCTATGGCAAGTGTCATTTTCTCTGGACTGGACAGTATCATCCGTGGGAAAATAAAGTCCATCCAAGGAGCCATAAATTGAGATAGTGCCACAAATGTTATAATAGGCTTAATCAGCGGCAGAATTATTGTGCGGAAAATATAGAGATTCGAAGCTCCTTCAATTTTTGCAGCTTCGTCCAAGCTGCGGGGAATACCAGATAAATAACCCTTTACCAGCCAGGTATTATAGGGAATTTGTCCTGCGGCATAAGTAAGTATGAGCCCAAAGTGGGTATCAAGCAAACCAAGCTGCCATAAGATATTGTATACTGCCATCATACCCATGAAGCTAGGAAACATCTGTAGTATCAAGATACTAAGCAGCCCTACCTTTTTTCCTTTAAAATTGAATCTCGAAAACACATATGCCGATGTAGATGTAAGTATCACTGAAATAACCATGTTTACGAGGGCTATTTTCAGCGTATTAAGATACCAGTACGGAAATTTAGTTTCAGTAAACAATTTGAGATAATGCTTTATCGTTGGATCTTCAGGAAATGCAGTTGCAGAAAGCAGACTGCTAGCTGGATTAAATGATGATCCAACGATCCAAACAATAGGTATTAGTACAAATAATGCTATTAATACAAGCAAACAATATGTCAATGCTGTCTTTACAGTCTCAGAAAACGAATACACCAATGTACGTTTTGGTTGAGTATTAGGATTAGATACCGTAGTATACGCAGTTTCCCTAATCATTGCAACATATCCTCCTCTTTAAATGCTTTAGTACGGAGGAAATTCCAAGTTGAAATCGTCGCAATAACAATAAATACTAGGATAGACATCACCGACGCCATATGGAATTGACGATTATCGCGGGTCAACTTGTAAATCCAAGTAATCAGAATATCAGTAGATCCCGCAAACTTATAATTTGGATTAATTGGATTTCCATCCGTTAAAAAGTAAATCACATTAAAATTATTAAAATTACCTGCAAATGACATTATAAGCAGCGGAGCTGTTGCGTATAAAACAAGCGGCAATGTGATATACCGAAACTCTTGTCTTGGAGTTGCTCCATCAATGCGGGCAGCTTCCAATAACTCCGGCGAAATATTAGTCATAACCCCTGTCGACATTGCCATAAAATAAGGAAATCCAAGCCAAAAGTTTACAACTATAATCACTATTTTTGCTAGCAGTGGATCTGAAAGCCATGGAATATTCTGAGTGATAGCTCCTATCTTCCTCAAATAAGTATTGATTGGTCCAAATTGTCCGTTGAACATATTGCGAAAGACTAACAAAGAAATCATGCCAGGAATTGCCCAAGGCAAAATATAAATGGTGCGCCAAAACTTTTTAAATTTCACTCTGCGGCTATTGACTAAACAAGCTACTCCGAGGCCTCCAAAATAACTAGTAAGCGTAGATATTATTGCCCAAATTACCGTCCATGTTAGCACACCCCAAAATGTATCATTCCACATGGGCAATCGAAACATATCAAGGAAATTCTTAAATCCTACCCAAGATACTAAGTTCTTTGGTGGAAGATGATCTGGAGCTGAGTAATTGGTAAATGCAATTAAAAATCCAAAAATGATTGGTACAGCAACAAATAATAGAATAAGTACTACCGATGGAATTAACATTATATAGGGAAAAGAACGCTCTTTAAATCTATTAAACCATTCTTTATCTTCTAGGACATCTTTTCCTTCCTTGCGCTGTCGGTAATAGATGGCAGCATCTCTTATATTTGCAATATAAATGCAAAGAAATACAATTCCAATAAATAGCCATACAATACCTAAAAGCATTAATATTATAGAATTGTCACCATGTATAACTTTAGAGCCTTCAATAATCGTTGCTTTTTCACCCAAGGTAACAAAACCGCGAATTCCCTCATATATAGAAGGTAAGCACATTACAAAGACAATTTGAGCGATGAGAAAAAATATACCTTTTGTGTAATGCCGGTTCAGAAATTGCCCCGACCCCCAAATAAACGCAGATAAGATTCCGGCCTTTATACCAGACGCCTTTTTCAAGACTACTCCCCCCATTTTTATAGCTGAACTTACAACAGACATAAACATGTCTGTTGTAAGTTCAGTTAATTTCTGAATTTAATTAACTAAAGAGCTATAAAACTCCTCTTGAGCTGCCTTTAATGCTTCCTCTGGAGTCTGCAGACCATCCCATACCGCAATAATAGCTTTTTGATATGGTGCCCATACATTTGCCATCTCAGGAATATAAGGCTGTGGCAGGGAATTCTCTACAGCTTCAGCAATGGCAGGCATATAGGGATCATTTTGATAAAAATCTAGTTGCTGGCTTTCCCTATGGGCTGTAAGCTCATTTTTAGTTTCGTACAACAGCTTTATGCATTCAGGATCGGTTGTTATAAAATCAGCAAGTAGCATAGCAGCATTTGGATATTTCGTAAAGGAGCTGACACATACAACATCCACTGTAGATAACGTTATTGGGCGATTCCCATTAGGCAACTTGGGAAGAGGTGCAACCCCAAAATCAACCCCCGCTTCTTTGAAATCTGCAATAGACCAAGGACCGGTTATAGCATAAGGAGCTTCACCTGCTGAGAACATAGTATTCATCGCATCCCAGGTAGCATCCTGCGCAGCCACGGGATATACCTCATCACGCAGAGTCTTGTAGAATGCAAGTCCCTCGGCAGCCTCAGGGGTATCCCAGCCTAGCTGATTTGGATCATCATGGGTAGGGCCGAATATCTCATATCCATACCCCGCTAAGAAGCCATGTACATAGTATGGCTCAACCGCCTGCCAAACCATAGCAAACTTATTTGCAGCTGGATCATTATATTCTTTTGCAAACTCTTTAATTTCATCCCATGTATCGGCAGGCTCATCGACTAACTCCTTGTTATAGAACAATAAGATCGTCTTCATAGAAAGCGGAAAACCGTAAACCTTGCCCTGGTAAGAAGCAGCATCGATAGCATTTTCCAAAAATTCAGAACGAATTTTGTCAGTAAACTTATCCACTTCTAGTATTGTTCCCGACTGTGCCGATATAGCAACGCCATCATGCGCTTGGACAAATACATCAGCCCCTTGTCCTGCAGGTCCATCCAATTCAATCTTAGCTCGGCTATCAATGGTTCCAACATTCTCTACTACAAGAGGAATATCTGGATACTTCTTGTTCCAAAGTTCTACTATTTTTTCATTATAGGTGTCATTGTCAAACCAGAGTTTGAGCGAGGCACCTTCTTCTGGAACAATCTCAGCGGTATCTGCGTTAGCATCATCGTCTGAATCTGACTCATCAGTATCTTCTGTTTCCTCCGATGAAGAAGGCTCTGATTCTGATTGTGAAGGTGTGTCAGTACTATCAACATCAGATGTTTGATTAGATGCATCCCTGCCACAAGCCATAAGGCTGGCAGCCATAAATACTACAGCTATCATTAGATACAGCATTCTTTTAAGCTTTCCCCTCATAATAAATCTCCTTTCTTAATAAGCTTAATAATTGTTTTATATTCAAAGCATTCCTGCTTTGAATAGCTTAAGTTAACCGTTTAACCTATTAAAAAGTTCTGTTCATGCAAAATATTAATTGTAGCAGCAGAATAGGGTTCTAAATGTAAATGTATCTTTCTTTTATCCTTACTGACTGGATAGCTAAAGCCTGTCAATATATCTTGAAA
Source organism: uncultured Bacillota bacterium (assembly GCA_937960725.1). GTDB lineage: Bacteria > Bacillota > Clostridia > Caldicoprobacterales > UBA3941 > CALGOY01. The sequence goes on along the minus strand of CALGOY010000064.1, from coordinate 2,878 downwards.
ACCGCCTTCTGGCACAAGGCTTTTAGCAGGCAATTCAATAGTGCGCTCGGTTTCATTAGGGGATACATTCATTGCAACTAGTATGCTATTGGAACATCCTCTGCGAAGATATGCATATACCTCATCGTCGGCTAATAAAGTTACATAATCTCCAAGCATCGCATCCATATTTGTTTTTCTTAACTCAACCAATTTACGATAATAATCCAACAGCTGATCTTCCCTATCATCCCATATCATTGGTTTTCGATAATCGATCTCCTTCCAACCTTCCATGCCCTTTTCATCGCCGTAGAAGATCATTGGAATCCCAACATGGGTGAATAGAAACAACGCAGCAAGTTTAAGTTTACGCTTATCGCCATTTGCCTGTGAAAGAAAACGGGGAACGTCGTGGCTGTCAATTAGATTCAGCTGCACCTGTTGAATTTGCCGTCTATAGCGAACAAGCAAATACTGAATCCTCTCTGAAAATTCCTTTGGAGTCACCCGATTAAGCGCGAAAAAGTCCGTTATTGCATAGTAAAGATTATAATTCATAGCTGAATCAAACTGATCGCCATTTAAGAAGGCACGGGCATCATCCCAGATTTCTGCAATTAATAATGCATCTGGCTTTATCGCACGTATTGCTTGACGAAAACGACGCCAGAATTTATGATCTATTTCGTTGGCAACATCTAAGCGCCAACCATCAATATCAAATTCTCTCACCCAATATTCTCCAACGTTAATCAAGTATTCTGCCACTTCGGGATTTCCTGTATTTAACTTAGGCATACTCGCAACATATGCGAAACACTCATAATTAGGTAGTGGTGAAGTTGTTAAGGGAAATCCCTTTGGATAGAACCAATCCCTGTACTTTGACTTCTCTCCCTTATCATATAGATCCCTAAATGCAAAGAAGTTGAAACCACAGTGGTTGAATACGCCGTCTAAAATCACCCGAATATTATTTTCATGACATACTTCTACCAGTTTCCTTAAGTCTTCTTTTGTTCCAAAACAGGGATCTATATCCATATAATCTATAGTATCGTATTTATGCCAACTTTCTGCTTTAAAAATGGGGGTAAGGTAGATACAATTGATACCAAGCCATGCTAAATAATCAATATTTTCATATATACCACGTAAAGTGCCGCCAAATTTAGAACTGCTAAAAACGCCTGCAGATACTTCTATGTTTCGACTTTCTCCAGATATGAATCTTCTTCGAGTAGCAAAGCTATCGGGATAAATCTGATATACAATAGCTGACTTTGCCCATTCCGGCACTTCAGGAATATCTTCCTCCCGTATATAATGGAAATTATAATATAGGTGCCGATCAAGAGGAGGGGTTTCAAAAAAGCTATCATTAGAATAATAGACCGATTCCTTTCCATCAGACAGCCAGAAATAATAACAGAGTCGAGTAACTTGTGGATCAAATTCCACCTCAAAATAATCAAATAGTGAATCTGAATACCTGCGTTCCATTTGAAGCTGTGTCATACGGATCGGATCATGGGGATCCATCCGATCCCCAAAAAACAGTCTGCAATCTCTTAACTCACCTTTTGCCGACCGCAAGCGGATAACAACTCGATTCGCCGCTATAGCAAAACTATACTCTGAATAAGTGCGGTGAAAAATCGCCGCGCGATTCATCCTTATCCCTCATTTCTTTATTCTGAAGGTGGGCAAGTTGAAGCTCGTTCAACCAGCTTAACAGGCAGGGTAATTTTCTTAATTTCATGATTTGAATTATTTATAGCATCCACCAATATTTCAACTGCTTTTACACCTTTTTCGTAAATAGGCTGGGCTATAGAAGTCAGTGCTGGATTTAAATATTCGCAGGTCTTAGTGTTATCAAAACCTACAATCGAAAGATCTTTTGGAATTTGCTTTTTTGCTTCAAGAAATGCCTTTATTATTCCAAAGGCTACTACATCTGCGACTGCAAATACGGCTGTAATATTAGAATGCTGTAGTAGCTTTTTTCCAATGCGATAGCCTCCATTGAAGCTTAGGGAATCTTGGAAAATGAGACTGTTCTGCAACTGTATACCAGCACTTTCCATAGCATCTTTATATCCTTCAAATCTTCGACGAATCACGCCGTCTGCAAGGATATTAGATGCAGCTATTGCAATATTTCTATGCCCTAGATCTAACAAATGCTTTGTTGCTATATAGCCACCTTGCCGGTCATCTATGCCAATTGTTGAATGGTGCGTAATTCCTTCATCATAAGCATCGATCAATACTAACTGGCTTTTTAATTCACGCATTTCTTTAGAAATAACATTAGTATAATTACCTATAAAAATTGCACCATCAAGATTGCGTTTTCTAACCCAATCACGGCAACTTTCCTCTGGTCTTACACCTTTTATTAATACATCATAACCTAACTCAGATGCCTTATGTTCTACCCCGCCAATTAATTCAGCATAAAATGGGTTGTCGGATAACATAATACTTGTATCAACATCTACTTCGGTTAGTGGGAGAAATAGACCAATCATATCAGACCGATTCTTAGAAAGGGTTCGTGCTACTAAATTAGGCTGATAGTCAAGTTCTTTAATAGCCTTTAGTACTAATTGGCGATTCTCTTCTGAGACTTTATTGATCCCATTGATGACATTAGAAATAGTTGCAATAGATAAACCTGTTGCCTCAGCAATATCTCGAATTGTAGTACGTTTTTTACGTTTTTTCATTATTCACATTCCCTGTGTTATTTTAGTGATATGTTTTATAATCGTTGGTTAAACGTTTAACTAAATTATAGCATACCCCTTCTTACTTGTCAATTATTTTCTTACCATTTTGTAGTTATTCTGTGATAATGTCATATTGAATTTATTCTGATAAAATGTCA
>CALGOY010000063.1 GCA_937960725.1 uncultured Bacillota bacterium | reverse complement strand
GCTGCTGCAGGCTAAATTATATGCCAAACTATCCAGCGTAGGAATGCCGATTACTGGCTTTTGCACCGCCTGGGCAAGCCCTTTCACAATGGAGATCCCTATTCTGAGGCCGGTAAAAGAACCCGGCCCTTTGGAAACTGCCAGCATATCTATATCCTCGAGCGTTAGTTCCAAACTATTTAGCAATCCTTCTATCAGAAGCATCAATTTTTCCGAGTGAGTTTTGCGGTGGTTTAATGTAAATTCTCCTAGCAACCGCTCTTCATTAATTACCGCTGCCCCTGCTACCATAGCCGATGATTCAACTGCCAGTATCTTCATCTTCTGCCAATTCTCCTTCCAGATTTTCATATTGTGCTCCCTTGCCAGCTATACTAATTCTCCGGCCATCCTGTCCATCTAAAGGCGTTCTTTCAATCTTAATTTCTAAATATTCCTCAGGCAGTAGCCATTCCATTTTCTCGGGCCATTCTACCACTGTAACCCCATCTCCATAAAAGAATTCCTCATAGCCTATGTCATACATCTCTTCTGGATCTCCTATTCGATATATATCAAAGTGGTATAATGGCAATCTACCTTTATATTGATGAAGCAATGTAAAGGTAGGGCTGGTTATGGGCTCATCGATTCCCAGCCCCCTTGCTATACCTCGGGTTAATACCGTCTTACCAACGCCTAAATCTCCTTTAATTAATATAATTGTCCCTGGCTTAAGAAGCTTGCCCAGCTTTTCTCCCAATTTTTCAGTTTCTTTTTCCGAACGCGTTAAAATCTCTACCATAATCCTCTCCATATACAATATATTGTTTTTTATATTGATTATTATATCCCCTATTTCAATTTGTAACAAGCTATTTCCCCAAAAAACAATAGTTATTAACCATTCTTGGAAATTTCAAACAATGCCTCTATTTCAACAGGAGCATTGCCTGGAAGCCCGCTAACTCCAACTGCTGTTCTGGTAGGCAAACCGATTTCCTCACCGAATATATCGGTCAGCAATTGACTTCCACCGTTTGCTACTTTTGGATGATCGTAGAAATCGTCCGTTGCTGCAACAAAAACCGTTATTTTTACTACATTTTTTATCTTGTTCAAATCGCCAATATGGTTTTCTAAAATTGCCAGCGCGCTTAATATGCAATTTTTCGCACACTCTTGCCCTTGTTCTATCGTAATATCCTTGCCTAGCTTACCCTGGATGGACTTCCCATCTATACATCTCCAAACTCTTTGGCTTGGGCATATGCTCCTAACTTCGTTGAAGGCTTTGGCAAGCTTATTCCTAATTGCTTCATTCTATCATAAACGCTCATTGTAGCACCACCTCTTCTTTTTTTCAAATCCATTTACAATTTAGAGTAAACCTAGCTCTGCTCTAACTTTATTATTTTTATATACATATTCTATATATTAAATCAAAAAATTGCAAAAGATTTTACGATTATTAATAAAAATTGGAGTCGGATAACACCGACTCCATAACCGTCAGATAATAAGTCTATGTTTATTTCATACTCTGCCAAGCTTCATTTCCTTGGTCTAATATATCCTGTAATCCTATAGGCTTTAGCTTTTCATATTGGTTATAAAATTCGTCAACTGTTATGTCACCAGTTACACATTGAGCAACTAAGCTCTCTAAATTAGGAAATATCTGTGCTTGCTTCTCTGTATAAGCTTCAGTATTCAAAACAGGTAAGGGAGTAAAGAAATATTCTTCTCCAACATATAGAGCATCATAGAACAGCTGCATTGGCTCAGAAAGCTCTTCATATGTTTTACCTTGTATTGTTAACTGCATGTAAGCATCTTCTGTAAATAGGTGTGGGAAAGGTGTAAAATTAATTCCTACTTTTCTAGCTGCTTCGAAAGATTCATTGTAGGGAGCTTTCAATACAGGTTTAGAATCTTCGATTTCATGATGTTCGCCCTCAATACCATAGGACATCAGTCTAATTCCCTCTTCACTGAATACATAGTTGAAAAACTTAACGATATTCTCAGCCTTTTCTTCAGCTGCTACAGTAATAGTTGCAGAACCACTTAACCTTCTTCGGGCAGGTATTCCTCTCTTACCATCAGGACCTTGTATAGGTTTCACACCAATCAATGTAGCGTTCGGATCAATTTCTCGAAGTACTTCTGTAGTTGTTCTCGTATTAGCAGCCCACGTCATCATGGAGCCTGCCAGATTAGCTTGAGCTACTTTCTCTAGCTCTTGACTGTTGACAAATGTTCCTCGCGTAGCAAACTCTTTATCAAGTAATCCTTCTTTATATAAAGCTCTCATTTCCTCTAAAAATTTCCTAAACTCCGGTAGTTCATACATTAATGTATAGTTTCCATCAGCATCTTCAACAAAACCAATTCTATCCGCGACATTTATACCAAATGCCGGTAATAAGGAATATACATCCCCAGCATAAGGTATTTCATTGGTCTTATCCCCATCTCCATTAGCGTCCTGATCTCTAAATGCCCTCCATACTGTTTTCCACTCTTCCCATGTTTCAGGTATCTTATCTATGCCTACATTATCTAGCCAATCCTTACGAATTTGCATTGCATAGGCAGGTTTGAAATCGAGAATAAAAGGCAGGGAATAAATCTTTCCATCTATAGCCTGACGCAAATAAGGATAGTCTTCTTCAGTTAAGTTAGCTAGAATATTTTGACCATGCTCCTCTAATAATTCATCTAACGGAATAATTGCTCCTTGATCTATTAACCATGGAACGCTAGCTCCATATATTACATCAGGAATATCTCCAGAAGCTAATGTTACAGCAACTTTATCTTGGTAATTAGCAGAAGGATAAAATCTAAAATCGATTTCTGTATTGGTTCTTCTCATCAATTCATCAAAAATAGGGTTACCATCCTGAGGATGTGGTTCCCAGATACTTCCCATATAGCTGAATTTGAAAGTTTCCTTGAAAAGGATATCGCTTTCTTCGTCTTGGCTACTATCTTCGCCATTGCTGCCATTGCTTTCATCTTGCTCGCTAGAACTAACTTGGTCGGTAGCTTTGTCAGTACTAGTGTCTTCATTTGCAGCACAACCTACAAATAAAGACAACATCATGAAGACAGCTAAAAATAAGCATATAAGTCTCTTGTTCATAAATAATCCTCCTTTTAATTTTCTAGTTTATTTTTAAATATTATTAAAACGCTTTCAGCTAGATATCATATACTTGTTCATTTTATTGAGCTTCACAATATCATCCTTTTACAGCTCCTATCATAACTCCTTTTACAAAGTATTTTTGAAGAAACGGATAAATAACAAGCATAGGAAGCATAGCAACAACGATAACAGCATTTTGTACCTGCTGAGGTATAACCATTGTTCCATCTCCAGTTTGTACTGCATCAGTAATTTCATACATAAGTCCAGATGCCTGTAATACAATATCATTTAAAATAACTTGCAAAGTATATTTTTCTCTATCGTTTAAATATATCAATGGAGCCATAAAGTTGTTCCAATGGCTTACAACAAACCAAAGTGCTAAAGTTGCCAGGGCAGGTTTTGCTATGGGGAGTACAATTTTAAACATACATACAAAGTCATTGGCCCCGTCTAATTTGGCCGATTCTATTAGAGATTTTGGCATATTATCAAAAAAGCTTCTTAGTACTATCACATAATAGGCAGGGGCCGCTGAAAGTAATATCAATACCCAAAGCGAATTTATTAGCTTAAGCCTGCGCATCACTAGATATGTAGGTATCATTCCCCCACTAAACCACAAGGTGAATAATATCATATAGGTGAATAGCTTCTTTCCATAGAAATTTCCAAATGCCATAGGATAAGCCGCAAAACTAGTCATAAGCAAACCAACTGCACAACCTATAGCCGCCACAAATATAGTATTGCGATAGGACATCCATATATATTTGTTTTCAAAAATATCTCTATATCCTTCAAAGGTAAGTTGCTTGGGAAAAAAGCTGATCTCCCCCCGCAATATGGGTGAACTTCCACTGAGTGAAATTGAAAACACATTAAGTACCGGATATATAAAAGCCATGCTGAGTAAGCACATCATTATGATATTAAATATATCAAATATTTTTTCTCCCTTACTCTTTTTATTTTTTATCGACATTATAAACCTCCTCCGACTCTATATAAGGCTTATTTCCGAATACTTCCTACTCAATTTATTTGCCAATAAAACGAGTATTAGGCTGATAACAGCATTAAATAGTCCTACTGCTGTCCCTAAGCTATAATTACTGTTTACTATACCCATTTTATATACATATGTAGAAAGAACCTCTGATACTTTTATGTTCTGAGCATTTTGTAATAAATATACTTTTTCAAAACCTACTGACAATAAATTCCCAATTTGTAGTATTAACATTATAACGATAGTATTTGCGATACCTGGCAGTGTTACATACAAAACCTGTTGAAATCGTCCTGCTCCATCGATAACTGCAGATTCGTATAGCTCAGTATTTATTCCTGAGAGAGCTGATAGATATATAATTGAATTCCAACCCATTCCTTGCCAAATACCCGATATAATCATAATAGGACGAAAATATTTAGGATTGCCCAAGAAGTGGACAGTTTCTAATCCTAAACTTTTTAATATAGCATTGAGTGTTCCTATAGAAGGTGATAAGAATGTTGCAATCATACTTACTACAACTACCGTAGACAGAAAATGAGGCAAATAGCTTATAGTCTGTACAACTCTTTTGAATTTACTATTGGATATTTCATTAAGCAATAAGGCGAAAAGTATTGGAGCTGTGAAAACAAAAATTATACTTAAAATATTAAGGTACAAAGTATTCCAAATGATTTGAAAGAAATCGGGATTGTTTAAAAAAGTTTTAAAATTCTCTAACCCTACAAACTTACTTCCTTCAATCCCCTTTAAAATCTTAAAATCATAAAAGGCTATTCTCAGCCAAGCCATAGGCCAATATTTAAATAATATATAATATATAACTACAGGCAAAATCATAAGGTACATATATCTATCTGCCCATATTTTAGTCGCAATTTTCCTAATATTCTGTCCTTCTTTCTTCATATTAATAACTTGCATTTTACACCTTCTTCCTTTTTAATAAACTTTATAAATTAAATAAATACAGAACTATAAAATTCTATTGATATGGGCAAAATATTAACTACTAACAATTTACTATATATTTTTCTTATATTGCGTGTATGTTTGTTCTAATTCAATATTAGCACAAACATACACTTTTGTCAACTATCTTTCATTGTTATATATAAAACCTTGAAATAAAATTTCACGATTATACTTTATGTTTTCTTGTATATTTGGACGTCTCTGTAAGCAAATCTTTTACCTTTTCATATTCCCTATTTGCTACTCCAGTAAAAAGAATATCTATTACTGAAAGTTGAGCAATCCTTGAGCCAGTAGCTCCACTTCTTTTCTCAACTTCAGGGGCACTAATAAATAACGGGATATCTGCGTTACTGGCAATGGGGTTTTTCCCATACTTAGTTATACTAATTACTGTGCAGCCAATTTCGTGAGCAACTTCCATACATTCGATCATTTCTTTCGTTCGCCCTGAATAAGATATTATCACAGCAACGTCATTTTTAGTTAACAAATGGGTACTAGTCAGCTGTATATGAAAATCGCTGGGTGCAGAAGTATGTTTACCTATTCTTAAGAATTTAAGAGCTGCATCTTGAGCAACTAATCCAGATGCTCCAACTCCCAAAAACAATATTTTATTAGCTTTGATAATGGCCTCAACAGCTCGCTCAATGCTTTCTTCATCAAGTATTTTTTGTGTATCAGTTATAGCCTTAGCATTTAAAAGGCTTACATTTTCAATTATGCTTTCAATGCTAGTATATCCTTTAATGTCAGTATATAGCTGTTCTTCATCATTAGAATCGTTTATTTTACTTACTGCTTTATTAAGCCCGTTAACATAGGATTTCTTTAAATCCTTAAGTCCCGAGTAACCCAATAATTTACAAAACCTAACCCAAGCAGCTTGGCTTACCCCTGTTTCTTGAGCCAATTCCTGAATTGATAGATGAAAAACCTTATCTATATTATCTAATAAGTAATCGGCTATTTTTTTCTCTGTAGGATTTAACTCATCATAAATTTGCCTTATCTTTAAAATATTGTGATCCATTAAAAACACTCCTTAGCATATTTAAATTATAATCTTACCCATTACTACATTATTTTTCGCCCCCGTAACATTAGGAATATTATTTTTATTGCCGTTTATAGCTTCATTAGCTAATATGGCAATAGCCACAGCTTCTTTTGCATCGCTGTTAAAACCTATATCTTCTTGTGTAACCACATCTATACCCTCAAGATATTCCCTGATAAATGATAGAAGCGTTTTATTATAGCTTCCCCCTCCTCCTACTATTACTTTATCTAATCTGTATTTATTTAAAATATAATATCTATAGCTTTCAGCTATGGATTTAGCAGTAAAGGCTGTAACCGTAGCAATTAAGTCTTTTCCACTTACCCCCATATCCTCCGCCTTTTCCATAAGCCTGTCCACATATGCGCTGCCAAAATACTCTCTGCCGGTAGTCTTGGGAAGGGGCTGCTTAAAGTATTGATCATCCATTAAATATTCAAGCAAAGCATTATTTACCTTACCTTCTTTAGCCATTTCTCCATTCTTATCATACCTGTGCTTCCCTTTAGTTATCCTTACCACAACCTCGTCTATTATCATGTTTCCAGGACCATTATCGAATGCAAACACTTCGTTTATATTAGCATTGGCAGGAATTATGGTAACATTTGATATACCGCCTATATTCTGCAACGCTACATTTTTACTTTTATCCCTATACATTATATATTCTGTATAAGGAACAATAGGGGCTCCTTGTCCTCCAGCAGCCACATCCCGCACCCTAAAATCCCCAATAGTTACTACTCCCGTCCTCTCCGCTATAACAGCAGGTTCCCCTATCTGCAGTGTAGAGCGGATAATATACCCATAGTCATGCACAGGGTTAGGTAGATGATATATAGTCTGTCCATGAGAACCAATCAAGTCTACATCTTCGGGTTTATAGCCTGCCTCGTTTATTATATCTAATGCTGCCTTTGCAAATAGCTCGCCCAAAAGAAAATTCATATGGCATATATTATCTACTGTAGATTGTTTAGGATCAAACAGCTGAAATATCCGCTCCCTTATTTGTTCTTCATAAGGATAATTTCTAAAGGCAATAGTCTCAACCTTTGTGTCTAAACCACTGCCTTCGATTTTAACCAAAGCAGCATCTATACCATCTACTGACGTGCCAGACATCAAGCCCACTACTAATCTCGTATCCTTGCTTAAGATCCTCATTAATTTATTCATCTATATAACACTCCAATCATTGTTTAACATCTACCCTGTAAATGCTTTAAGGCAATATGCACAGCTCCATATGCAGGATCTTTATTAAGCTTTGATATTTTCAGACTTGGATAATTGGCCTTTACTAAAGAATAAAAATTATCAAATATAAATTTATTTTTAAGCAGCACACTGCCGCTGGTTACCAATACAGTATCTGTCATATCTAAAGCTTTTATCACAGCATCTGCCAGCAAAAACAGCTCATACGCCGATTCCTCTAATATGCTCTTGGCAGTTTTATCACCTTTCTTAAAGACCTCATCTACAACTCTTGCCAGCTTTGCTATTTTGCTCTTAGAAAATTCTCCTCTATATACATATTCCACTAATTGGTCCACGCTGTCAGCTCCAATTGCCTCCAAAATCATAGGTAGAAGCGCGGTGGAGCCGCTGCGACCATCATAACTCTTTAAGGCTTCATTTATTGCTTTCACACCAATATAGTAAGCGCTGCCTTCATCCCCTATGATATGGCCCCATCCACCTGCCCTAAAGCTTCTACCTTCCGTTGTCCTACCATAGGCAATGGAGCCCGTGCCTGCTATAACTATTATTCCCTCTTCTTTGCCTGCTCCTGCTACTAGAGCGATATGAGTATCATCCTTAATTACTATATTTCCTTTTATTCCTATATCTGCAATAAGCTCTTTTAATATACTGGCCTGTCTCTCCCTGCCTGCTCCTGCAGCCCCAATACAGATTGCGGCAACATCATCTATATTGACTTTTGCATTTGTTAAGCCTTCATTTATTAAGCTTTCTAATATACTTTTTACTTCATATGCAGGTTGTGCACTGATATTAGTAGGCCCTCCTACTGCAGCCCCTACTTCAACGCCGTCTTCACTAAAAATCTTAAGCGTACTTCCACTACCTCCGCCATCTATGCCTATTACATATTTCATATCATTCACCTTGCTTCTATAGTTACTGGTGCCTTTCCTAAAGGCTGAACTTCATTAACTAACACATTTATTAAACTATCTATAGATAATGGTGTATATTCATAAG
>CALGOY010000062.1 GCA_937960725.1 uncultured Bacillota bacterium | reverse complement strand
AGAGGACCTGGCAAAGGAGGCATCCGATTCCATCCGCAGGAAACTGCTGATACCGTTAGAGCCTTGGCTATGTGGATGACCTGGAAATGCGCTGTAGTGGATATTCCATTAGGCGGTGCTAAAGGGGGAGTAGTATGCGATCCCCGCGAGCTTAGCGAAACAGAGCAAGAGAGGCTATGCCGTGGGTATGTAAGACAGATATCAAAGGTATTGGGTCCATACACCGATGTGCCAGCCCCTGATGTAATGACAAATGCACAGCATATGTTGTGGATGCTCGATGAATTCGAAACTATCCACGGCGGAAGATATCCGGGAATGATTACAGGAAAGCCTGTAGGAATGGGCGGTTCCTTAGGAAGGACGGAAGCTACAGGATTTGGAGTAATATATGTACTTAGGGAGGCATTAAAAGAGCTTGGCATACGGCCTGAGGATACTACTGCAAGTATTCAAGGCTTTGGTAATGTGGCTCAGCATGCAGCCAAGATGTATCAAGCCCTTGGAGGTAAAGTTATAGCTATATCCTGCTGGGATAATGAGGATAAAAAAGCTTATACTTTTAAGAAAGAAGAAGGCATTGACGTAGAAGCCTTGATAGATATAACAGATACTTACGGTACTATCGATAAAAAGAAAGCTGCAGAAATGGGGCTAGAAGTTTTAGATGGAGACGCTTGGCTGAAACAAGATGTGGATATTTTGATACCGGCGGCCCTAGAAAATCAAATCACTTCTGCCAATGTCGATCAGATAAGCGAAAGTGTAAAAATTATACTAGAAGCTGCCAATGGACCTACAACTCCTGATGCCGATGAGATTATTAAAAAACGGGGTATATTCCTCATTCCAGACTTCCTAGCCAACGCTGGAGGTGTAACCTGCAGCTACTTTGAACAAGTTCAGTGCAATACCAATTACTTCTGGGAGAAAGATGAAGTACTAGACAAGTTAGACAAGAAGATGACAGCAGCGTATAAGGCAGTTAGTAAACTGATGAAGAAAAAGAACTTCTATATGAGGGATGCGGCTTATGCTATTGCCATTGACCGAGTAGCAAAAGCAGTTAAGATGCGCGGCTGGGTTTAATATCTAGGGAAAGGACGCAAGTTTGCGTCCTTTTTTATTTTGCTACTTTGATTTAAGAGAATAATAAGGAAAATAAAAAAATTAGTTGACAAGTAAATAGCGGATGAATATAATAGTAAACATATAAACGTAGTATACATATATGAATATTATAAATCGCGATGATGGGAAGAGTAGGTTAATGGAGATCTTCAGAGAGAAATCCCCTTAGGCTGGAAGGGATTTTAGATTGAAGTTAACTGAAGTGCATCCCTGAGCACCGGATCGAAATGACAGTAGACTCCGGCGGCTACGCCCGTTATAGCGTTGAGGTATGATAGTACCAAAACGACGAGATGCTGGATTCTATATCCGGTAAACAGAGTGGAACCGCGGAATTAACTTCTGCCTCTGTATGGGGTAGAAGTTTTTTTGTTTAAGGCATATATTTATTATTTTTTAGGTTTGAAAGATATTAGCATAATCGAGGTGAAAAGTAGATGAACCTTAACTGGCAATTTATAATAGATAGTTTGCCGCTTTATCGGCAGGCGGCATGGGCGACGTTAAAGCTTGGATTTTGGGGAATATTGATATCTCTGGTAATCGGCCTTATATGCAGCATAGCCTTATATTTAAAGCTGAAAGGCTTGAAGACTATTGTCAAGATTTATATCGAGCTTTCACGCAATACCCCGCTGCTTATACAGCTGTTCTTTTTATACTTTGGCCTCACTAAGCTAGGTATAACTCTGAGCGAGAATACATGTGCCATCATTGGCCTGTCTTTCTTAGGGGGCAGCTATATGGCGGAAGCTTTTCGAAGCGGTTTGGAAGCTGTAAGCAGGTCACAAATTGAATCTGGGCTTAGTATAGGCCTCAGCCAAGCTCAGCTTGTTAGATATGTAATTTTTCCTCAGGCATTTTCTGTGAGCATGCCTTCAGTAGCTGCAAATTGTATTTTTCTTCTGAAAGAAACTTCTATCGTAGGAGCAATAGCAGTAGTTGACCTTATGAATGTAACAAAAGATTTAATAGGCATGTACTATCAAACCTTTGAATCGCTGCTTATGTTAGTAGCTGCATATTTGATTATAATTTTGCCTTTATCGATGCTTTTAACATGGCTGGAAAGGAGAGTGCGGTATGCAGAGTTTGGGAATTAGTATACTTTTTACAGGGGTGAATATGCAGCGCCTGTTTGAGGGCTTAATGGTGACAGTAAGAATTGCTTTCATATCAATTTCTATTGGTTCGCTGCTAGGGATAGTTTTGGGAGTTATCTGGACATCAAAGTCAAAATGGCTGCGCTCAGTTTGCCGTCTGTATTTGGAAATGTTTAGAATAATACCGATTCTAGTTTGGTTGTTTGTTATGTATTTTGGAGTTACTACTGCTTTGAATATAGATTTAAGCGGTGAAACTGTTTCTATCATTGTATTTAGCCTTTGGGGTGCAGCTGAGATGGGGGATATTGTAAGGGGCGCATTGGAATCTTTGCCAAGGCATCAGGTCGACTCTGGAAAAGCTATAGGGCTTAACCCTTGGGATCTTTACCAGTATATCCTTATACCCCAGGCTGTGAAGAGGATGCTGCCGGGAGCTATAAATTTGGCTACCAGGATGGTTAAGACTACTTCCCTAGTAGTTTTGATAGGGGTTATAGATGTTACAAAAGTAGGACAGCAAATTATAGAGCGTTTCCGCGTAGAAATACCTACAGCATCCTTCTGGGTGTATGGCTTTGTATTTATATTATATTTTATAATCTGCTATCCTCTCTCGAAAATATCTAGGATACTGGAAAACAGATGGAATGGATAGGGGTGTTAATTGTGAATAAGAAGGATAGTCGGGTATTATTGGAAATAAAGAACTTGTATAAGAAATACGGTGAAACAACTGTTCTGGATAACATTAATTTAAGTATAAGCAAAGGTGAAGTTATTGTGATTCTAGGGCCTTCAGGCTGCGGGAAAAGTACACTTTTACGATGCCTCAATGGCCTGGAAAAAATACAGGGAGGCGATATAATATTTCGCGACAAAAGCCTTGTTAATGGGGATGTAAACTGGCAGGAAGTTCGCCAGCAAATAGGGATGGTATTTCAAAATTATGAGCTGTTTCCGCACATGACGGTTATAGAAAATATTATCTTAGGTCCTGTTAAAGTGCAAAAAAGGGATAAAAAGGAGGTGATGGAGCAGGCAAGGCAGCTACTAGATAGAGTGGGACTATTAGATAGAGAAAATTCTTATCCCCGTCAGCTTTCCGGAGGACAGAAGCAGCGGGTAGCGATTGTAAGGGCTTTGTGTATGAATCCCGAGATAATGCTGTTTGACGAAGTTACAGCAGCCCTTGATCCTGAAATGGTGAGGGAGGTTTTGGATGTAATGTTGGGGCTTGCAAAGCAGGGCATGACAATGATTGTTGTAACCCACGAGTTGTCATTTGCCAGGGCTGTTGCTGACAGAATAGTATTTATTGACAAAGGAAGAATCTGTGAAATAACAGAGCCTCGAGAGTTTTTCACAAAGCCGAAGACAGAACGGGCCCGGCATTTTTTAAATAGATTCCAATATTAAATTATAGAACGAAGGGATTGGTTAGGATGAAAATCTTTAAAAGGATTTTATCGGTTATAGTGATTGTGGTTTTAGCACTAGGGCTGTTTGCAGGCTGCAATAATGCAAGCACGAATACAGCTGTATCGGAATCAGGTTCTATCGCCGAAATTAAGAAGCGGGGCAAGATTAGGATTGGTGTGTTTGGCGATAAATATCCTTTTGGTTATGTTGATGAAAACGGTGAGATTCAGGGTTTTGATGTATATATTGCAAGAAGATTTGCAAAGGACCTTTTAGGAGATGAGTCCAAGGTTGAATTTGTTATTGTCGATGCAGCAAGCAGAGTAGCATTTTTAGAGTCGAACAAGGTTGATATAATAATGGCTAACTTTACGGTTACAGATGAAAGAAAACAAAAGGTGGATTTTGCAAATCCTTATATGAAAGTATCCCTCGGAATAGTTTCCCCGGAAAGTGATCCGATTACCTCAATTGAGCAGTTAAAGGATAAAAAAGTTATCGTCGCAAAAGGAACGACCGCAGAAACTTATTTAACAAAGAACTATCCCGAGATTGAGCAGTTGAAGTTTGAACAATACACGGAAATATTTGAAGCATTAAAAGACGGCCGAGGCGATGCCATAATTAACGATAATACAGAAGTGATTGCATGGGCAAAACAGAATCCTGGCTTTGTAGTTGGAGTACCGACACTGGGCGACCAGGATGTAATAGCTCCAGCTGTTAAGAAGGGCAATAAAGAATTGCTCGACTGGATTAACAATGAACTTGCCCGCCTTGCTGAAGAGAATTTCATACAGGAGGCATACGATGCAACACTAGCGGATATATATGGAGAAGAATTCAAAGAGAGCATTGTAATTGAAGGCGGAAAATTGGAGTAAATTAAAATAGAAAAGAATAAAGCTATGCTCCCCAAAATAAAGAGGGGAGCATAACTATTATTTTTTATTGCTCTAACTTTCCTTTATATGGTTCAACATGGGCTATTAAGTGTATAGTTTTGTTAAATTTTGCTCTGATAGCATCTTCTATATCGTGGACTAATTTATGGGACGCGTCAACATCCAATTTTGGATTAACTTCTATGTGTAAATCGATGTTTAAATGATTTACGCCGTTTCTACTCCTGATTTTATGGACATCTTTTACATCTTCGAAACTCATCACAATCTCCCTTATCTCTTCTGGATCAATAGCTACAGCGTCAAGAAGTACATTGCTATTTTCTTTAAAAATTTCATAGCCTGCGTGAATAATAAAAGCGGCTACTACTAACGAAGCAATGGGATCGATTATAGGGGGGAGTCCTAATTTAACAGCTATGAGAGTAGCCAAAACTCCTAAGGAAATATAAATATCGCTTCTTGTATGCACTGAGTCCGAAATAAGAATTTGGCTGTTAAGCTCTTTTCCTTTTCTATATTCTGCAAAAGAAACGACAATGTTGACTATTAAAGTGAAAATTAGCACTATGAGACTTTCTATTGTTATTTCAGGAATTATAGGTTCTTTAAATCTTTCGATTGCTCCTAAAATAACCTTTCCAGCCGCGAAAAATAGCATAACTGATATAGATAAACCCGCCAATGTTTCGTATTTGCTATGTCCATAAGGGTGTTTCTCATCTTCAGGTTTGGAAGCAAAATGAATACCGATCAGCCCAACGATATTAGAAGAACCATCTGAGAGCGAATGAAATCCATCTGCTGTCATACTAGCACTTTTTATAATTGAGCCTACTATAATTTTTAACGTAGCTACGACTAAATTAGCTAGTAAAATAACAAGTAGAACTTTTTGTACTTTTTTATAATTGATTATTTCCATAAAAGTACCTCCTGCGATTTATAAAAAAACCATGGAACGCTACCCAACGCAATGTCCCATGGATTTTAATTATACCCATTGTCTTATGTAACAAAACAAATTCATTTTATCTTAGAAGTATATATAACATTGTATTGTCCAATCATGCAAATGTCAACTATATTTCGTTCCATGCTGTAGTTATTCTATGATAATGTCATATTGAATTTATTCTGATAAAATGTCATGTA
>CALGOY010000061.1 GCA_937960725.1 uncultured Bacillota bacterium | reverse complement strand
AATCATAGGGATAGCTAGAAATTTTTTCTCTAAACGGGGAGAAATGGTGGAGATTATAAAATTGAATGGTTCAGTGGAATTAGGACCTTTGGTGGGATTGTCTGATGTGATAGTAGACATAGTTGAAACGGGCCGTACTCTAAAAGAAAATGGTCTAACCGTTTTGGAGGAGATCTGTCCCATAAGCGCTAGACTGGTGGTTAATAGAGTAAGTTTAAAAACGAAAAATCAGCCTATTAAAGCTCTCATCGAGGCTATAGAAAAGGTATTGGAGGAGAATGAAGATGATTAAATGGATTGATGGCCGTCAAAAAACTACTGCAGATATACTAAAAAATTTAGCCCGGCCTTCACAATTAGAGTTTAAAGAGCAAAGGAAGGTAGTAGAAGCCATTGTTAGCGATGTCAAAAAGCGGGGAGAAGAAGCAGTTCTAGAATATTCTAAGCGTTTCGACAAAATTCTATATGATAGTATTGATGACATGCTAGTATCTAAAGAGGAGATAGAGGAGGCCTATGGACTAGTTGATTTAAAATTTATCGATGTTTTAAAAAAAGCAAAGGATAATATTTGGAAATTTCATTTAAAACAAAAGACAAACAGCTGGATATCCTTTGATGATACCAGTTCCATCCTCGGACAGAAAATTCAACCTATGGATAGGGTGGGAATATATGTACCCGGAGGAAGGGCTGCCTATCCGTCTTCTGTTTTAATGAACGCCATTCCAGCCAGAATAGCAGGAGTGGAGGAAATAATAATGACAACTCCTCCTGGATCTGATGGCAAAGTTAATCCATATACCTTAATTGCTGCCGATATACTACAGATAGAAAAAATCTACAAGCTGGGAGGAGCTCAGGCAGTAGCAGCCATGGCTTTTGGGGTGGGCGGCATACCTAAGGTGGATAAAATCGTAGGGCCTGGAAATATATATGTAACTTTGGCCAAAAAAGAGGTATATGGATATGTTGACATAGACATGATCGCAGGGCCTAGCGAAATACTTATTGTTGCAGATGATAGTGCCATTCCCACCTATGTAGCGGCAGATTTACTATCTCAAGCAGAACACGATCCCATGGCTACATCTATATTGATCACTACATCTCCATCTTTGGGAGAAAAAGTAAAGAGAGAGCTAAAAAGCCAACTTGAAAGCTTACCGCTGAAAGAGGTCGCCGAAACTTCACTAAGAGATTTTGGCGCAATTATTATTGCTGACACCATTGAACAAAGTATCGATATAGTTAATGAAATAGCTCCTGAACACCTGGAGCTTGCAATAGAAAATCCTTTTAAATGGCTGGGAATGGTAAAGCATGCTGGAGCTATTTTTCTAGGGAATTATTCCCCTGAGCCTTTAGGGGATTACATGGCTGGACCTAACCACGTATTGCCTACCAGTGGTAGCGCAAAGTTTTTCTCTCCTCTCTCTGTAGACGACTTTATCAAAAAATCCAGTATTATAGCATATTCTAAAGAAGATCTAAAAGAAATATACAAAGATATAGCTTTATTTGCCAGAGCGGAAGGCTTGACTGCCCATGCCCGCTCGGTAGAAGTGAGGTTTGAGGAAATATGATTAACTATCTAAGAAAAGACTTATGGGACTTAAAACCTTATGATGCCAATCAACAAGAGTGTAAATACAAGCTAGACGCTAATGAAAGCCCATGGGATTTACCCGAAAAAATAAGGGCTAAGCTCTCAGACGAAATATTAAAAGGCATGAACTTCAACCATTATCCCGATTCCGATGCAACGGAGCTTAGAAAGGCGATTGCTAGATATTGCAATGTAGATCCTGAAAATATAATAGTAGGTTCTGGGTCCGATGAGCTAATTCACACTATTATTAGCGCATTTATTGAAAAGGGAGATACTGTGCTTTGCCCTAACCCTTCCTTTGGAATGTATAAAATATTTACCAAAATAGCTGGGGGTTCCCCTATAGAAGTGCCTCTAGATAAAGATTATAAATATCAGCCAGATCTTATTTTAGAAATGGCTAATAAGTACAAACCTAAGGTCATATTTTTATGTACTCCCAATAATCCAACTGGAAATTCGATACCTTCTTCCGATATAAAAACTATTCTTGATAAATTTTCGGGAATCGTGGTCATAGACGAGGCCTATATAGAGTTTGCTGCCAATAGCCTGGCAGAGGATATCCTAAAATATCCCAATGGAATAGTGCTTAGAACTTTTTCAAAGGCTCTGGGTATGGCGGGGCTTAGGATTGGCTACAGCATAAGCAATAAGGACCTTGCCTTGCAGATTTATAGGGCAAAACCTCCTTATAATGTAAATACTTTTTCCCAAAAAGTGGCCGTACTAGTGTTAGAAAATATAGACATTATCAATAAGAGAATCTCATATATCAAAGAACAAAGAAGAAAACTTGTAGCTTCGCTTAATAGGATCGAAGGAATATATAGCTATCCTACGGAAGCAAACTTTGTTCTAATAAAAGTTCCAGATGGGGATAAGGTTTACAACGCTTTGTTAGAGCGAGGAATTTTAGTGAGGAATTTTTCAAATCACCCTCTGCTAGAAAATTGCTTGCGAATAACGGTAGGAGATGAGGATGCTAACAAAGCTTTTTATAGGGCATTAAAAGAAATTATTTCTTCGCTGTAGCTTGTTAAAGGTCCATAAGTATATAATTTCCATTAAATTTTAAAGAAAGGAATAGGGGTTTAAGATGAAACGAAAGGCGGAGATAAACAGAAAATCCTACGAAACAGATATATCCCTTTTCATCTGCTTAGAGGGAGAGGGGAATATAGAGATAGATTCTGGAATTGGATTTTTCGATCACATGCTAACGCTTTTAGCTGCCCACGGCTCCTTTGATATATCCTTGCGGTGTGTGGGAGACCTATATGTAGATGGCCATCATACTGTAGAAGATATCGGAATCGTATTTGGAAAAGCATTTCGGAAGGCTCTAGGGGACCGGAAAGGAATAAATAGGTATGGCACTGTCTTTGTTCCGATGGATGAATGCTTAGCTATGGTAAGCCTGGATATTAGCGGAAGGCCCTATCTTCATTATGAAGTGCCTGAAATGGCAGAACGGGTAGGAGATTTTGATACAGAATTATTAGAAGAATTTTTAAGGGCCTTTTCCGTTCATGGCGGTATAACTCTACACGTTAGGGTTTTATACGGTAAAAATACCCATCACATTATCGAGAGCATATTTAAAGCATTAGGTCGTGCATTAAAAACAGCTGTGGCTTTAGAGGAGAATATGACAGACATGAAAATCCCATCGACTAAAGGAATTTTAGATTAGCAATTAGTTTAAAATTCTGGAGGTATTGTATGATAATATATCCAGCTATAGATATCAGAAACGGTAAATGCGTACGCCTTGTGCAGGGCAAGGCGGAAAATGAAACTATATATGGGGAAGATCCTATAAAAATTGCAAAAAAATGGGAGGATATGGGTGCTAGATTTCTCCATGTTGTTGATTTAGATGGTGCTTTTGAGGGAGATGCTGGCAATAAGGATATTATAAAAAAAATAGCGGCAAATTCATCTATTCCCATACAAGTGGGTGGTGGGATTCGAAGCATGGAGCGGATAGAAGAGTACCTTGAGCTAACTCAAATTGCAAGAGTTATAATCGGTACCGCGGCCATTACCAATCCCGATTTGTTAAATAATGCTTTATCTAAATATGGTAAAAGGATAGCTGTAGGAATCGACGCTAGAGATGGCAAGGTAGCTATTCAGGGCTGGGTAGAGTCTACCGAAATCGACGCAGTATCTTTTGGAAAGCGCTTAAAAGCTTTAGGGGTTGATACAGTCATATATACTGATATTTCACGGGATGGAATGCTTTCAGGGCCAAATCTGGAGTCTACAAAGGAACTAATTGATAAATCGGGTTTGAATGTAATTGCTTCAGGGGGAATTAGCTGTATAGAAGATGTAATAAACATAAAAAAGATAGGGGCTGCAGGAGCTATAATTGGTAAAGCATTGTATACAGGAAGTATAGAGCTAAAAAAAGTATTAGCAGCGGTGGAAGAGGTGGAATGAAGCTATGTCATTTAAAAGGATTATTCCTTGTCTGGATATTTATAATGGTAGAGTGGTAAAAGGAGTCAATTTTGCAGATCTTAGGGATGCAGGCGATCCAATCGAAGTTGCCAAATTGTATGATAGATCCGGTGCAGATGAGCTAATTATTCTAGATATAGCAGCTAGCTCGGATAAGCGTAGGACAACTATAGAAATGCTAAGTAGGATAAAAGAACAAATCTCTATCCCCTTGACCGTAGGGGGAGGAGTTCAAACAATCTCCGATATTAAGGAAATGCAGAAGGCAGGCGCAGATAAAATTTCTATAAACTCAGCTGCTGTTAAAAATCCAATGCTAATTGAAGAGGCTGCTGAAGAAATTGGAAGTCAGGCTATAGTAATTGCTATCGACGCTAAGAAAAATGCAGAAGGCGGATGGAGTGTGTATATAAGTGGTGGCAGAGTAAATACTGGACTAGATGCAGTAGAATGGGCAACAACAGTTGAAAAGCTCGGAGCTGGTGAGATATTGCTCACGAGCATGGATGCCGATGGAACAAAGGATGGATATGATATAGAATTGACCAGGGCTGTTTCCGACGCTGTCGAAATACCAGTAATTGCTTCGGGAGGGGCAGGAAAGTTAGAAGATTTCGCTGATGTAATTATCCAGGGCGGGGCTGATGCGGTTCTGGCAGCATCACTATTTCATTATGGAGAATTAACGGTTAAACAAGTTAAGAATTACTTGTTACAAAGGGGAATAGCTGTAAGACTATAATGAAAGGAAGTCGGTACGATGCTATGGGATGAGATAAAATTTGATAAATCAGGTCTTATACCTGCGATTATCCAGGATAGTGAAACGCTTGAAGTGCTCATGGTAGCATATATGAATGAAGAAGCATTAAAATTATCGTTGGAGACGGGAAAAACCCATTTCTGGAGCCGAAGCCGGCAAAAGATATGGATGAAAGGAGAAAGCTCCGGGCATGTGCAAGAAATAGTAGATATCTCTTTAGATTGCGATGGAGATGCGCTGCTGTTTAAGGTAAAGCAGGTTAATGCTGCATGTCATACTGGAAATAGATCTTGTTTTTATAGGCAGGTGGATAAAAAGGATTTAAGCCTGAAGGAAATAGATAATAAAGTAAATAAAGACAAAGCAGCTATTTTACAAGAAGTATATGATATAATCGTAGATCGTAAAAACAATCCCCAAGAGGGTTCCTATACCAACTATTTGTTTGAAAAGGGAATTGATAAGATTCTTAAAAAAGTTGGAGAAGAAGCAGCAGAAGTCATTATTGCAGCGAAAAATAGAGTTGAAGAAGAAGTTATCTATGAACTAGCAGACCTATTATATCATTTGATGGTTATGCTAGTTGAGCAAGGTATAGAGCTCGATAAAGTATACGATGAATTGCATAAGAGACGGTAGAAATTCTTCTGTATAAAGGTTATATTTAGAGATTAATTAAGATAATTAGAGTTTTTGTCATATAATCACCAAAAACTGAACTCTACGAATTTTGACTTTATCCAGTATTTATTGTATAATTTCTCTTGTCGTTGCGACAATAGAAGGTAACGGCCCGGTAGTTCAGCTGGTTAGAATGCCAGCCTGTCACGCTGGAGGTCGAGGGTTCGAGTCCCTTCCGGGTCGCCAATTT
>CALGOY010000060.1 GCA_937960725.1 uncultured Bacillota bacterium | reverse complement strand
ACCTTATTTCTAGGACTTATTGGAATTATGCATATAACTATGCCAGATAGGACATTTTCGGAATCTGAAAATAGGGTTTTAGAGCAAAGACCCCAATTTTCAATAAAAAATTTGTTAAATGGCAAATATACTGAACGGTTTGAAAAATATATATCTGACCAATTTCCAGGCCGTGATTTATGGATCGGGATTAAATCCGATGCAGAAAGGGCTATCGGCAAAAAGGAAAACAACGGGGTCATCCTGGGTAAAGACGGCTATTTATTTCAGAAATTTGATACTCCAAACAAAGATGACATGGAGGCCAAGCTAGAGTCTTTAAATAGCCTCGCCAGCTCCCTAAAAAACATTGATAGCTATTTTATGCTTGTGCCCAACTCCATAAAAATATTGGAAGAAAAGCTGCCAGCCCATATCCCTATAGAAGATCAAAAAAGATATATTGACCGCATCCAAAATAGCATAGTGAATGAAATAAATTTCGTAGATGTCTACGAGGCCCTATATGCAAAAAAAGATGAATATATATTCTATAAAACTGACCATCACTGGACTTCCCATGGGGCTTACTACGCCTATCGAACCCTGGCCCAGGCCATGGGCTTTACCCCACTGGATTTAGGGGATTTTGATATAATAACCGTCACAGATAGTTTTTACGGCACCCTATACTCTAAAAGCGGCTTCAAACGCATCGAACCGGACAGCATAGAAATCTATATTCCCAAAATCCCTGGAGAATATACGGTAGAATACGTAGAAGAAGGCATTACAAACGATTCCCTGTACAACATGGATAACCTTAAAAAGAAGGATAAATACACCATATTCCTCGATGGCAACCATCCAGAGGTCAGGATTACAACTAGTGCGGGCAGCAACAGAAAACTCCTCATGATAAAAGACTCCTACGCCCACAGCATAGTCCCTTTCCTCGCCTGCCATTTTGATGAAATATACATGATAGACCCTAGGTACTATAACGGGGACATAAAAGCTATTGCACTGGAAAACAGCATCACCGACATATTAGTCCTATACAACGCCGCAACCTTTTTTGAGCTGGGACAAGGGCTCATACCCCTTGCACCAGCTCCATAGTCCAAATCTCATACCTTCTCTCGCTAAAGGTCTTTGCAGTATAAGTTTCTACTCCTACATCGATAATCACAGGCTTACCATCGGCATATACGATAAATTGCCCAATATCATTATGATTATGCCTTTCTATAATTTATCTTCAATATAAAAAATGGAACAAGGAGATTATAGACAGCTCCCTGTTCCATTTCCATGGTAAATAATTCTTTATTAGATTAACTCAGCAATTTTTCTATTAATCTGCTCCCTCTTTTTCAATAGCCACTCATCGTCAGTGGGATATCGCCTAAAGCTAATAGGCTCATCCAGGCCTTCTTCCAGCATCTCAATAACCGCTTCCCGGCCTATCAACTCTTCCAATAGCCTCAAGGCCCGTAGATCTTGAAGGGCTTCATAAAATACCTCCAGCCTCAAGGACTCTAAAGGATATCTATCTTCACCGGGATATACTGCGAACGCATCTCCGGATGGAAAGGCCTGCCCTGCGTCGGTTACCTTAAAGGGATCGATGGGATATTTAGAGTATTGAGAGTACCAGAAATTGTATCCCCACTGCAGGAAGCCTACTATATCGAATTTATAAAGCTGTATCCCTAAAATCCTATTCCTAGTCGACGGCATATTGAAGAAACGGTTAGCCACTTCTTTATACTGGGCACAGCAGTAATAGGTCCAAAGATTGTAGGCTTCTAAATCTTCCAGACGGGGCTCATCAGAAATATGGAAATAGCTGTCCCTTTAAGCCATTATCCTCGATAAAGCGCACCAGCTCAGGTAAAAACTGATCTAAAAAGCTTTTATATTCCTCTGCCGGTGCATCAGTATCCCATCCAAATATGCGTTTAAGCTCTCCGTTCTCCTTCGCCACAATCTTAGGCGCATGTTTCGCCCCCCACTGGGTAAACAAATGGGAAAACTCAAAATACTCTATGCCATTTGAGCGGCACATATCAACCCATCTCTTAAGCTTGTCAAATCCAAAGCTATATGTAGAACCGTTTTTTTCTACATCTACCAGCTGAACCGTGGGCCTCTCTCCTCCTACTGCTGTATCAAGAGGGGGAGTAAATATGGGAGTTAAAATCATATTAACTCCATGGTCTGCTGCGGTTTTAACATATCGCTCAATGATCTTCCAATGATCTTCGCTGAATACCTCAACTCCATACCAGGTGGCTAAGCAGTCACAGTGGAACCATTGGGTATGGATAAGGGTTTGTTTCGGCAGCTCCTTCCCTATAAGCTCAATTTCAAATAGTTCCCTGCCCAGCTCTTCCCCTTCCTGATTTTCAAATATCACAGCTATGGAGTAAGAGCCTGCCTTAGCTTCAGACTCTGGATCTATTGTAATCCAGATCGAACGCCACTGGTTCGGCAGGAATGTGAGTCCATCTTCATCGATAGGTCTTAAAAGATCTGGATAAAGCCCCGGAGTACTCCTTAGGATATTATCATCATGGTCCCAATAACAGGGCATCTCCGAAGGTAGCAACTCCACCTTCCTGACAGTAATCCAAGGAGATAGCTCTGAATCAATGCGGACATTTATATTCTTAACCATGGGTCCTTGCCAGCGATAGGCCACCTGAAAGGAATAAACCTCATTGCTCAGCATATAACCCTTGGTCCAAGATTTCGCTTTAAGCTCCTCATCGGCAAACACCTTAACTAGAGAGCTTAAAAGCCTGGTTTCCAAACTATTGTTCTGCAACACCTTAGTAGTCTCCTTAAATTGTTTTACAGACCTTATTCTATCACAAGCTAAAATAAAATGAAGCCGCAAGGACAAAAACAGGCAGGGAATTTAATCCCTGCCGTATATATCCCTTGTATAAACCTTATCCAATACATCTTTTAACTCATCGGACATTCTATTGGCCACTATGACATCCGATATCCTCTTGAATTCATCCAAATCCCTAATAACTCTGCAATTGTAGAAGCTATCCTCCTTCAGCATTGGCTCATATATAACTACTTCTACGCCCTTTGCCTTGATACGCTTCATTACCCCCTGAACGGAAGATTCCCTGAAATTGTCGGAGTTTGCTTTCATAGTAAGCCTATAGATTCCGACGAGCTTAGGATTTCGCTTCATAATCATATCTGCAATGTGATCCTTCCGCGTCCGATTGGCATCTACAATAGCCCTTATAATATTGTTTGGCACATCCTTATAGTTAGCCAATAGCTGCTTGGTATCCTTCGGCAAACAATATCCGCCGTAGCCAAAGGAGGGATTGTTGTAATGATTGCCAATCCTCGGATCCAGGCAGACCCCTTCAATAATCTGCTTAGTATCTAATCCCATCAGTTCTGCATAGGTATCAAGCTCGTTGAAAAATGCCACCCTCATCGCTAAATAGGTGTTAGCAAAAAGCTTTATCGCCTCTGCCTCAGTTGAATCGGTAAACAAAACAGGCACGTCTTTTTTTATGGCGCCCTGTATCAAAAGATCTGCAAACTTTCGGGCCCTCTCCGATTTCTCCCCTATAATAATCCGGGAGGGATATAGATTATCGTATAGGGCTTTACCTTCCCTTAAAAATTCAGGAGAAAATA
Organism: uncultured Bacillota bacterium; assembly: GCA_937960725.1. Classification (GTDB taxonomy): domain Bacteria; phylum Bacillota; class Clostridia; order Caldicoprobacterales; family UBA3941; genus CALGOY01. Next base: position 627 of record CALGOY010000060.1, on the reverse strand, counting down.
TAATATTATTAGTCCCAAATTTTTTCCTTACTTTTTTCGTATAGCCAACTGGCACCGTAGACTTTATAACCATCACAGCATCTGGATTTATAGACAGAACGCTAGCAATCACCGTTTCGACAGAGCTAGTATTGAAATGGTTTTTATCCGGATCATAGTTAGTAGGGGTAGAGATTATGACATACTCAGCATCTTTAAAAGCCCTATGTTCGTCTGTCGTTGCAGTTAAATTAAGTTCCTTACTTGACAGATATTCCTCTATCTCCTTATCTGCAATTGGCGATTTCCTTTCATTTACCATATCTACTTTTTCTTGGACTATATCAAGGGCTATAACCTCATTGTGTTGAGCTAATAGAACAGCATTAGCCAAACCTACATAACCCATTCCTGCAACCGCAATTTTCATGCTTAGCACTTCCTTTGTATATTTATTGCAAAATTTACTCTATTCTATATTCTATAACACAATTAACGCTAATTCGTCAATATCCGTTAAGAACTTTGAACTGGTATAACAGTTCATTTTTCGACATAGGTTTATAGAAATAATAGCCTTGTGCAATATCGCAGTCAATTATCGTTATTTCTGGCGGTGCATCTTGTGTATTTTCTTTGTTTATCCGC
>CALGOY010000059.1 GCA_937960725.1 uncultured Bacillota bacterium | reverse complement strand
TAGATGATAAATACCCAAGGCTTGATGAAATACCTTTTGATTCAGATAGAAAACTGATGACCACTGTTCATGAGATCGATGGGGAAATAAGAGCATATACAAAGGGAGCTCCCGATGAATTGCTGAGCAGATGCACCAAGATCCTTATAAATGGACAGGCTCAGGAGATAACGGCAGAGTGAATGGAAAGAGTTCAAAATGCCAATGCGGAGATGGCTTCCAATGCTCTAAGGGTGCTGGGAATGGCCTATAAAGATTTGGATAAAATCCCTGAGGGACAGGAGAAGCAGGAGCTTTTAGAAAACGACATGATATTTGTAGGTTTGATGGGCATGATCGATCCGCCCAGGCCTGAAGCGAGAGAAGCGGTCAGGCTATGTAAACGGGCTGGAATTAAGCCGGTTATGATCACAGGGGATCACAAGGTGACAGCTATTGCAATAGCTAGGGATTTAGGAATTCTTGAGAAGGATGATGAGGCAATTACAGGGGCCGAGCTGGAAGAGATAAGCGACGAAAAGCTAAAAGAGCGCGTCAAACACTACTCCGTGTATGCACGAGTTTCTCCCGAACACAAGGTTAGGATTGTCCGAGCATGGCAGGAGTGGAAGGATATAGTCGCTATGACCGGAGACGGGGTGAACGATGCTCCTGCCTTGAAAAGAGCAGACATTGGAGCTGCTATGGGACTGGTAGGTACAGATGTAGCTAAAGAAGCAGCTGATATGGTAATAACAGATGATAATTTTGCCACCGTTGTTTCTGCCGTTGAAGAAGGTCGAATAATATTTGCCAACATATTAAAATCTATACAATTTCTCCTTTCCTGTAATGTAGGTGAAGTATTGCTTTTATTTATCGCTACGCTGTTTAATTGGGAAACCCCCTTGCTGCCCATCCATATACTTTGGGTGAATTTAGTAACCGATAGTCTTCCTGCCCTAGCCCTCGGCGTTGAACCTGCTGAAAAAGATATCATGGATAGAAAGCCCAGGGATCCAGAGGGGAAGATTTTCGATAAAGGCATGATAAGAAGAGTAGTTTACCAGGGAGCGATGGTAAGCCTATTATCCCTGGCTGCTTTCAAAATTGGAGAGGGAGTAGACACTATAACGGGACAGACGATGGGCTTTGCCGTATTGGTCTTTAGCCAGTTAGTCCATGCATACAACGTTCGCTCCAATACTAAATCCATCTTCAATATTGGGCTATTTACTAATAGAAGGCTACTGACTGCTACGGCTATATCGCTTGTGATGCAGCTGGCTGTATTGCTCATCCCCGGCCTTAATAAATTATTTAAAGTCACAAGCTTAGATGCTATCCACTGGCTTATAGTGTTAGGCCTGTCCCTTGTTCCTATACTAGTTGTGGAGATAGTAAAGCTTTTGGGACTCAACTCAACTGAGGATGAAAGATAAAAAGATATATAGAGGAAAATAAAAGGGCAAGTTGAGGAAAGCTTTGGCTTTCCCAGCTTGCCTTATTTTATGTCTACTGGCAACATCCATTATATTTTCTATATTTTAAAGGAGTGGTTCCGGTAAGCTTTTTAAAGGACATATTGTAATAATTTTGGTTGTTATATCCTACAGCTAAAGCTACATCTAGTATAGATAGATTAGTATTCAGAAGCAGCTCTTTGCTCTTTTTTACTCTAAGTTCGTTGAGAAACTGGGAAAAAGTTTTTCCCGTTTCCATTCTAAACAATTTACAGAAATAGCACTTGTTTAGGCCAAGGTACTTAGCCATATCTTCTAGGGTTAAAGGCTTTTCATAATTTTGATAAATGTAGTCCAGGGCTTTTTTTACATGATAAGTATACACCTTTTTGCTAGCAGGCTTCAAAATATATCCCTCCAAAATCTTTTATTAAGATTAGCCAAATATAGTTATAAAAAAGCAAATATATTTAAGATTAATATTTGCTTCTATAGTAAACTACATAAGGAAAATGAAAATGATTTTCAATTTCATTTACATGTTAGATTATATCAGCTGATATTGATATGTGTCAATTGAGAGAATCGTACATAGGAGAGTTTTTATGAAGAAAAGGTATTTATTACTTCTATTAGTTGTATTATCTATAGTTTCTATATTTATCGGAGTTAAAGATATATCCCCTTTAGATGTATTTAATTTAAGAGAAGACAGCGTTCAAATATTAATTTTAAGCAGAATACCTAGGCTAATTAGCGTTATCGTGTCGGGAGTGGGGATGAGTATATGTGGGCTTATAATGCAGCAGATAACCCAAAATAAATTTGTTTCCCCAACTACAGCTGGAACTATGGATTCAGCTAGATTAGGCGTTTTAGTTTCACTTATATTGTTTTCAACTTCAAGCACAATGATTAAGATGGTAGTTTCATTTATATTTGCCATGGGAGGAAGCTTTTTATTTTTAGGAGTTCTGAGAAAATTGAAATATAAAAATATAATCATTATTCCCCTCCTCGGGATAATGATTGGCAGCATAATAGACTCCATAACAACTTTTTTAGCGTATAGGTATGATCTGGTACAAAATGTATCTTCATGGATGCAGGGCGATTTTTCTATGATAATCAAAGGAAGATATGAGCTTTTGTATATCAGCATTCCCCTTGTTATTATTGCATTTTTATATGCCAATAAATTTACCATTGCAGGGATGGGGGAAGATTTTTCAATAAACTTGGGATTGGATTATAACAAGATTGTAAATATTGGGGTTTCCATCGTTGCCCTGATATCATCGGTAGTCGTTATCACAGTGGGGAGGATACCATTTATTGGTTTGGTAGTACCTAACATAATTTCCTTATACGGAGGAGACAATGTAAAGAAGAATATTTCATCCACAGCCCTGTTTGGTGCAATATTCCTCCTGTTTTGTGATATATTGGGCCGTTTAATAATATATCCTTATGAAATTCCAATCAGCCTTACCGTAGGCGTACTGGGAAGCTTTATCTTCCTTTATTTGCTCCTTAGGAGGAAGGCATACAATGCAGCTTAAAAAGAAAATATACTTTTTGCTACTGTTGCTCTTAATACTTACTAGCCTTTTTATATTGATAGGTTTAAACGGCTCAAACTGGGAATATGCTTTATCCCGGCGCATTCCTAAAATAATTGCAATTATATTTACAGGCAGCTCTATAGCTTTTTCTTCCCTGGTTTTTCAAACCATAACCAATAACCGCATATTAACTCCCAGCGTGTTAGGCTTAGATTCTTTGTATATGTTTATACAAACTTTTATCGTGTTTATATTTGGCTCCATCACTTTGGTAAGGCTAGGAGAACGCTTTAATTTTGTGCTATCTATTGGCTGTATGGCTTTATTTTCAATTGTCTTGTTCAAGCTGCTATTTAGAAGAGAAGGCAACAATATATTTTTTCTTCTGCTCGTTGGTCTAGTTTGCGGCACTTTCTTCCAAAGCATGGCATCTTTTATGCAGGTGCTGATAGATCCTAATGAGTTTGCGATTGTACAAAACAGGATGTTTGCCAGCTTCAATAATATCAATACAGATATCCTATGGCTGGCTTTATTGCTGGGCTTTTTAGCCATGGTCTATGGCTACAAATATGTAAGAACTTTAGATGTATTATCTCTAGGACGAGAAAATGCCGTAAGTCTCGGAGTAGAATACGACAAAGTCGTAAAAAGAATGCTCATTGTAATTTGTATATTGGTGTCCGTATCAACCGCTTTAGTTGGTCCGATAATTTTTTTAGGATTGTTAGTGGTAAACATTGCCCGGGAGTTCTTAAACACATATAAACATAAGTATACCATTGTAGGCTCGATGCTTATCAGTTCCGTGGCCCTTGTAGGGGGGCAGTTGATTGCTGAGAGAATAATGAATTTCAGCACTCCCATAAGCGTAATTATAAATTTCATAGGCGGAGTATATTTTATATACTTACTGCTGAAGGAGAATGCAATATGATACAGGTAAGGAATGTAACTAAAAAATATGGCAATAAGGTAGTAGTCGATAATGTCAGTGTGGATATAGAAAAGGGCAAGATAACTTCCCTTATTGGACCTAACGGGGCGGGGAAGAGCACCTTATTATCCATAATAAGCAGAATTATTAGTAAAAACGGAGGGGAAGTTTTTATCGACGGCAAAGAAATCGGTGAATGGGAAAGCAGAGAGCTTGCTAAGAAAATATCCATTTTAAAACAGTCAAACCATATTAATATACGGCTTACTATTAGAGAGCTGGTAAGCTTTGGACGCTTTCCATACTCCGAAGGGAGGCTTACGTCGGAAGACTGGAAGTTTGTCGACGAAGCCATAAGACACATGAATTTGGAAGATATACAGCACAAATACCTGGATGAACTAAGTGGCGGACAGAGGCAGAGGGCCTACATAGCCATGGTTATAGCTCAGGATACAGAATATATTCTTTTAGACGAACCCCTTAACAATTTAGACATGAAACATTCTGTAGAAATCATGAAAATATTAAGGCAGCTAGTAGATGGGCTTGGCAAGACGATTGTAATAGTTATACACGATATTAATTTTGCATCTTGTTATTCAGATAATATTATTGCTTTGAAAGATGGAAAGATAGTTAAGGCGGGAGCTGCTGATGACATCATCGATGAGCTTGTATTAGAGGATATATATGATATGGAAGTGAGCGTACAAGATATAGAAAATAGAAAGAT
>CALGOY010000058.1 GCA_937960725.1 uncultured Bacillota bacterium | reverse complement strand
TCTATCTCTGATCTCCAATGACCTTCAGAAAATCCTCTCCATGGATCCATTAAAGCAGCTCCTTTTTATTGTGATGCTTATTTATACCCTACTAATTTAGTCAGAAAACATCTTTTTTCGACAAATTCATAATAATATTGTTACCTAAATAAAAAAAATTTATTTTTAATTTATTTCCTAGTTGCTGAATATATAATTGCCCCGCCTAACACTATAAGAAAAATAGGAAATACAAGTTCCTTAAACAAAGATCGTATTGATACCCATATCGATGGAAATAAATTCCTAAAAAGTGCCATTCCTCCTGCAATTATCAAGATTAATCCAATTATTAAGTAAACTTTATTGCGCCCATCGTTAACATGATAGTCTTTAAATTCACCGTAGAAACTATTTGAGTTTACGGCATCCCCCTGTTCATAGCCTGTATAAGCATTAGTGCCTTCGGGGATTATAAGAGCGGCTACAATGTACAACAAAAGCCCCGGAAATAAACCGGGTAAAGTTAATATAACCCAAACTAACCTAACCAGTGTCACGTCTATATTGAAATACTCAGCAATTCCCCCACACACACCAGCAAATACCCTCTGCGTCCTAGAGCGATATAATTTTTTCTGCACAATCTAGCAGCCCCTTTCTATCAATCTTTTTAATATATTTATTATACTGCTTTTGGAAGCTATAACCAACAATAATTTTATATAAAATTTTGTTTAAAGGATTGCCTGATGAGGTAAGATATTGTAGAATGAAAGCACGGCAAGTATTGCCAAAGAAAGGAAGGTTAATTATGGAGAATGAAAGAGATATTTTGCTGTTTACTGATGAAGAGGGCAATGAGCTTAAAATGGAGATATTAGATTATTTCCTCCATGATAACGAAGAATATGCCCTTCTAGCACCAGTAGAGGATGATGAACACGACGATGATTGCGATTGTGGTTGTGGCGAACTATACGTCATGAAAGTTGTTGTGGATGGAGATACTGAAGAATTTATACCTGTAGAGGAAGAGAAGATAGACGAGCTGATAAGAACAGTAGAAGCCCTATATACCGAAGCAGAAGAGGATTACTACGATGAATTTGAAGATGATTATAGTTTTGATGAGGAGGATAAATACTAAAAATGGGCTTTTATCAGCAGATAAGCAAATATTATGACTATATATTTCCGGCATCAGATAAGGCTGTTGAATTTTTCACAAAACGCTTTATAAAGCATAAAGTCCGCTCTGTTCTCGACGTAGCCTGTGGCTCGGGCAATTATCTACAGGCCCTTGCAGAAAAAGGCTACCAAATGACAGGAGTGGATCTGGATTTAGCTATGGTAGAAGCTGCACAAGCTAAAGCAAAAGCTAATAAGCTCAATTATACCGTCATCCAAGGGGATATGCAAAGCCTCGATTCTATTTTGTTCGAAAAATTCGATGCCCTTATATGCATAGGCAATTCCCTAGTACACCTAATCGGGAAGGAGGAAATTCTAAAAGCCCTCCGTGGCTTTTATTCCCGTTTACATAGTAAAGGCATGGCCATAATACAAATCATTAATTACGACCGGATTATCGAGCAAAATATAGACGCCCTGCCTACTATAGAAAACAGAAAAATAGGCCTGTCTTTCGTAAGAAAGTACGACTACAGGCCTGAAGAAGAAATAGTCTATTTCAACACCCTGCTCACCGTCCCAGGGGAAAAGTATGAAAATTCCATTCCCCTATACCCTCTTGTCAAAGACGACCTCATATCTATGATAGAAGAAGCAGGATTTGAGAGCTGGGACTTATATGGGGGCTTTGATGAAAAGCCCTGGACTCCTTCTTCCTATGCAACAGTTGTAGTTGCATATAAATAAACCGTTAAAAGGCTCCATGGCATTTCTTGTATTTCCTGCCACTACCACAGAAACAAGGCTCATTTCGGCCTATCTGATCCCCGGGAAATAATTTATGCTTGTTCGATTTGGGAACGACACCAGTTCGTTCCCTTTCTTTTAATATGGATAAAGCCAGCTCTTGGAAATATGGCATGGCGTATTCAAAAAACTTCTGCCAGCCGCTACACAGCCAACTGAGCTTCCTTGGATCGCAGTCTTTATACAGCCTATGCTTTCCCCCGAGCATATATATAGATATTTGCAGCCTTGGCAGCTATCGCTCCATTGGGTTTTCTGCTGTCCGAAGCTTTTATACTTGTTAGATTTTAGCATATCATCCCAGCTATCTTCCATCACGTTGCCCAGCTTTAGGTCTTTAGTTACAAAGAAATCACAGGGATATATATCACCGTTATACTCTACTACAAAATATTGACAGCAGTTTCCACTGAGATGGCATGTAGTATATATTCCATCGACTAAAAAGTTCAAAATGGAATCGAAGAGCCTAACTGAAATCGTATAAATATCCGTTTCCCTCCACTGGTCAAAAATTTCGCACAGAAATTCTCCCCATTCTTCCCCCGATATGGTATATGGCATTGGATTGCCTTCGTCGTCGAATTCTACACAGGGAATATATTGGTGGTAGCGAATCCCCATCTCCTTAAGATATTGGTATACTTCCTTACCCCGTCCAACATTTTTAGAATTTACTAAGGTCAAAATATTAAACTCAACCTTATTGCGCCTAAGGCACTCTATCCCCCTTAGCACGTCCTGATGGGTTCCCAAGCCTCCAGCATTTTTTCTATAATAGTTGTGAATCTCCTCCGGACCATCCAGACTAACCCCTACGAGGAAGTTGTATTGGGAAAATAAAGAAGCGAGCTCATCATTGATTAAAGTTGCATTAGTTTGAAATCCATTAGCTATCGGAACACCCGGCCTAGCATACTTCTTCTGCAGTGAGACGACTTTTTCAAAGAACTCTACTCCCATCAGGCTGGGCTCTCCCCCTTGCCATCCAAAAGAATAAACCGGCTGCTCCGTAGCCATATAGCTGGCTATCATTCCCTCTAATACATCCTCATCCATCCTGTGCACGGGGCTATCAGGATAAAGAGCTTGTTTATCCAAATAAAAACAATACTCACACCGCAAGTTACAGTCTGCCGATGCAGGTTTTATAAGCAATGAGAATGGTTTGTGCATCAACTTCAATCTCCTCTGCAATTTATTAACTTCTATTTTTAACAATCCCTATTATAACATAAAATCTATCAAAAAAACTCATAAACAGTATATTTTATACTATCCTGTGCCTTTTCATAAACTCCATAAATCTTAGCCAATCATAGCGGCTGTGAAAATGGGTTCCATCCCGTTCATCGCCTTTTTTAATAAACCAGCAAGCCCCTCAGTAAAATTATCTTCCCGATCTGCAGCTACGTCATTGTAGCAAAATGTAGCAACAGCAAAGTCTTCATCTATAATTTCCTCTATCGGAAGATATCGATCCGGTATATTGGGACGAAATGCAATATAAACAATAGCCATAGGACTTTTTATTTCCTGCATAAGCCTTCTCATCTTCTTTATCAACTTTAGCAAAGACCCTATCCGGTTTTAAAAATAAAAAGACTGTCAAAAGTTAAGTTAATCCCTTCTGACAGCCTTTCATCTATTCTTAAGAATCAAAGCCCAGCCATGTAACCTTTTCAATCAACTCTGGATCCTTTCTTGGCGGCGGAGCCGGATCCTCATCAGGATAGCCTATAGGAATAATGCCCGCAATCTTTCGGTCTTCCTTAAGATTTAAAAGCTTTCTTGTCTTTTCAGAGTTGGCAGCATAACCAGCAATCCACACGGTGCCCAAGCCCTCTTCCCAGGCTGCTAAACATAGGTTCTGAATTGCGGCACTAGCCGCCATCAGTGATTCCTCAGTCTTTTCCTCATCGTCATATACCTCATAAGTTACAATAATATGTATAGGTGCTCCACCTAAGTTTTCTGCATACTTAAGCATTCCGGGCTTCTTGTCCGGAGCAATATATGGAGCATTCGGAATATAATCTTTAGCCCAGTCATAGAATATCTGACAGACCTTACCTACGTACTCACCCCTTATAACAATAAACTCCCAGGGTTGGCTATTACCGTTAGAGGGAGCCCAGTTTGCCGCCTGTAAAACTTTTTTGATCTTATCCTTCGGTACTTCATCGCTCTTGTACTTTCTAATACTACGTCTTTTTAATATGGCTTCAAAAGCTTGTCCCATTACATATTCACCTTTCTTTCCCATAATTAATCTATTGTTCCACAATTATTATAACCATTAAAATTTTAATAAAACGAAAAACTAAAATAAGCAGAAAATCCTGTAACTTTTTCTAGCCCTCATTCGTTTATAAATTTAGAAAGGCGATTTGAGAAAATATTCTACGGCATGGAATATTTGTCAAGAATGAAGGTGGTTAAAATAAAAAACTCAAAAAATGCCCGATATCGATATCAGGATTATGAATCAATAGAGAAGCTATGTTCTTCCACGTGGGAGCCCCTATACCGCTATGTATATTATAAAGTTCAAAATCGTGAAGAAGCAGAAGATATTACCCAAGAAACATATGTAAAAGCTCTTTCTTACATACAAAAAAATAATATCACCGAAGAGATACATATCGGTTTTCTAAAAGTAGTAGCATTAAACATTATCCGCGATAGATGGCGTAGGACAAAACGCTTGGGTACTGAAATAGATTTTGAACTGTTGCATCCAAAAGAGGTCGCTGTGGAAGATCCTGCCGATATGAGCGCAGAAAGAATGTTGATTGAAAATGCTCTAAATGAGCTTAACGACGAGCGAAGGATGGTTGTGGAGCTGAGGATCCTCAAAGGCTATTCTGTGGCTGAAACAGCCAGAATCATAGGAAAAAAAGAAAATACCATCCGGGTAATCCAATATCGGGCATTAAAAGATCTTGCCAATATACTCAAAAACTATAAGGAGGGGCGAAAATATGTATAAAAATCAAAAAAGGCTATCCGATTATATTGACAGTCTAAACGCCGATAAAAAGCCTAAAGCCCATGGAAAATCATATAATTCATCAGAATTAGATGAGCTTTTTCATACGGTTAGGCGAGTGCGCAGTTTGAAAAAAGCCACCATGCCAGATCCAGGATATCCCAAGAGGCTAGCCAAATCCGTCCACAACAGTTTAACAGCGAGCAACGCCTCTAGAAAGAGAAATAAATTGTGGCTTACTAGCGCAGCTAGCATAGCCGCAATCCTAATCATTGTTTTTGCTGTAAACTTAATCCTGCCTCTTAAGCAAAAAAATATAGTTTATGCTATGGAAGAAGCTTTTGAAAAAATAAAAGCATATCATGTACGCAAACACTGATCGGAAGAG
>CALGOY010000057.1 GCA_937960725.1 uncultured Bacillota bacterium | reverse complement strand
TTTCATAGAATAAAATTATACTTTTTTAGGTGACATTTTCACTGAGTATTGACATACTGAACTACACATTAATTAAATAAGCTAAGCCCTTTCGGAGTGAAAGGGCTTTCAGCTTAATTTCCTATGGATGCTTTAACTTCATTTTCTAAGGATGCACGAATTTCGGCCTCTTTTTTCTGGAATTCAACGCATTGCTCATATCCGTACTCATAGCATTTTTGTATCATTTCATTTACTATAGATTCATATTCCTCGTCGCTTTCGGCGTAGATAGCTCTCCAGGAATAAGTTCTAATGGTTTCTGCCACCTGATTCCAGATTGTCATAAGCTCATCGCTCTTGGAGGCTTCAGAATAACTAGTTCCAATAGCTATGGAGATATGGCCGTTCTTTTCAAGATATTCATTTGGCTCCAGAGCTCCTGTAAAATCTCTCCAATCCTGTTCTATTTCACTAACCGGTCTGGATATCCTGGTCTTCCAGAAATTATAGTTGAATGTCTGTCCGTCGGCTGCCTCAGGATTTGTAGCATCCATTGACCATGTAGTATTGTTTATCTGATTAGTCCCATCAGAGAATGTACCACTGTAGCCGTCTGTCATCTCAGTTTCGCCGTTGGACATGCAAGCTTCACCTAGTTCGGTTAGATATGGATTGCCCTCTTCGTCATAATCCCAGGTTACACCCTTGGGTCCATAAAAGTTGGTCATGGTACCTTCCGGAGTAGCCAGCCAGTTAATAATCGCCATGCACAGCTCTGGATAATCGGTTTTAGCACCAATAGTCCATACACGGTTGCCCCCGTTAATATTTAAACCGTAGCACAGGTTCTTTTGATCTTCAGCAGCTAATGGTAACATAGCTTTACCTTGAGATAGGTGCTCTTGCGTGTTGTACAATCCGCTACCCATCCAATCAAATATAGTAAAGAAAGCAGCTCCCGTTTGATATGCCTCTGCCATGTCTTCGTAAGTCTGGGTCATTGAATCCGGATCTAATAATCCCCGTTGATATAACTGATTATAGAATTTTAAGCATCTTAAATACATACCGTCTTCTTTCAGACAATCCTCATAGGTCTGAGTGTTGACATTGTAAAGGCCAAATCCAAACTCGTCATAGCCATATAAAGCTCCCGTTGCCTTTACAAACATAACCATATTGCCGTCCCAATCCGGGAACAGGGATACCCCATATGTTCTCCCTCCGGTATCGGAGGTTGGACAAATTCGAACCATATCCTCCAAGACATCAATAAAATCTTCTAATGTCTTTACTTCCGGATAGCCTAGTTCCTTATATAGATCCCAGCGAATGTCAGGATGGTAAAAGAATGCTTCATGCTCTTCCGGGCTCGTTCCCACATTGTGTCCAAAGCCATATAACTTTCCATCTGGAGAAATGTTTCTGTTTTTTTCCAAAGCATTCTGCATATGCTCCCAGATATAAGAGCCATAAGTCTGAACCAGATCGTCTTCCTCCCAGTCATACAAAAGACCAGCATTAATAGCCTGTAAATATTCATCGCTGTCGTTACCGAAAACTACAATATCACCTAGATTCCCCGAAGCCATGCGGGTTGCGAAAGTTCCATCTCCTTCATTAATGATATTTAATACTACGTTGAACTTTTCTTTCATCACTTGTGCAAACCATCCGATCTGTTCTCCCGAATAATTTGCCAGCTGTGAATAAACATCTAATGTTACCGTTTCTTCTGGAATAATATCGGCCAAATCCCCGCTGTCCTCGTCCCCATCGCTTTCATCGCTTGTTTCGTCAGAACTGCTATCCGCGTCATCCAAATTGCCAGTATCCTCCTGTACATTAGTTTGACTGTCGTTTCCGGCCTTACTTCCACAGCCAACCATCGAAAGAATCATCACAACAGTCAGAAAAATAACAATGAATTTTTTTATCTTTTCCATTTTGACCCTCCTCTTTTTTATTAATTTTTTAAATAAACCTATAAAAATATATTTATAGGTCATCCTTTTACAGCACCAAGCATAATTCCTTTCTCAAAATATCGCTGCATAAACGGATATACCAGGAGAATTGGGATAATGGTAACCATGGCAACAGTCAGTTTTACAGTCCTCATATTAAGCACAGCGTTTAACGTCTGGGCGGAAACTGATCCCCCTGAGTTCATTAGCGCGGAAAGATTGGAAGTGCTATTCAGGTATATATACAATCGGTATTGCAAAGTATAAAGCTCGGGTTTTCCGGACATTAAAATCATGGAATCTGTAAAGCTGTTCCAATGCCCTACTGCACCAAATATGGCTATAGTTGCAAGGATGGGTTTGCTCAGCGGCCAAATAATACGGGTAAATACGGTAAAATATCCCGCTCCGTCTATCAGCGCGCTTTCTTCAAGCTCTTCCGGAATTGATTCAATATAGGTCTTAACCAGTATAATGTTAAAAGGTGCTACAATTCCCGGAATTATATATCCCCAGAAGTTATTAGTCAATCCCAGCATAGACATGTTTAGATACCAAGGTATTAAACCTGCGTTAAAATACATTGTAATAGTCAAAAAGCGGTAAATAAACCTTCGTCCCCACATTTCCTTTTTAGTTACCAGATAGCCGACGAACCCCGATGCCAAGACCATTAAACCTGTTCCTATTACCGTCCTTGCAACGGATACAATAACAGAAGTGCCTAGATTATTTACATTTATCAGTGCCAAATAATTGTTGAAGTGAATTCCTTTAGGATACCACTTTATCTGACCGATTCTTACAAGTTCATTGTCACTTATGGTATTAATAAACAGATAGTAGAATGGAAATATGCAAATCAAGCCGAATAGAAAATAAAATGTATAATTAAAAATATTAAATACAATATCCCCCGGCGTTCTCCTAAAACTATGTCTTTTTTTCTTAACTTTCTTTAACCCCTTACCTATGGCAACTCCTATGTTCATCCCATTGCCCCCTCACATTATATAATGCTTTCGCCGCGAACCAACTTAGATATCCTGTTTGCTCCAAACAGCAGTATAATACTTATAATAGATTTTAGCATTCCCACTACTGTTGCTAACGGGATATTTCCGGATCCACCGCTGCCAAGTCCCAGCGTATATACATATAGATCCAAAACTTCAATAGTATCCTTATTGGCTGCATTTTTAAATACAAAATACTGATCCATACCGTTGGACAATATTCCAGCAATTGATAAGAGCAACAGCACAAAGAAGGTAGGTGTCAACCCAGGTACTGTAACATACCACATTCTCTTAAAGCGACCTGCGCCATCTATAGTTGCAGCCTCATATAATTGCGGGTCTATGCTGTTTATTCCCGATATATAAATAATAGCATTCCACCCAAGTCCTTTCCATGTACCCCAGGCCCACATCTTCAACCAGATGTGCTTTCCACTCATTAAAAAGTTAGTTCCCTCTTTAATAATTCCTAGATCAATCAGTATAGAATTGACAAATCCTTCCGTCGAAAATAAGGCAAACGCAAAAGAGTATACCAGTACCCAGCTGATAAAATTAGGTATTGTGGTTACAGTTTGGACTATTTTTCTAAATTTACCTGCTCTTATCTCTGCAAGGAATATAGCAAAGGCCATCGGCAGCCACGATGTTACTATACCAAGTCCACTCATAGCCAAAGTATTCTTTAACACTCTTATAATATCTGACCTGGTCGCAGGATTCCGAAAGAGAAATGTAAACCACTTAAATCCTACAAAATTGTCCCTGCTCAATTGCTGACCAGGTTTATAATCGAAAAATGCATATCGCCATCCCCAGAGAGGAAGATATGAAAACACGAAACAGAGAATAACGAATGGCAATATCATAAGAAATAACCTGTATTTCGATTCCATTTCATATTTGTCTACTAGTGATGGTTTTGGAATCTTTGCCACATTGATAAATCCAACTATACAGCAACCAGCTAAAAGCACAACGAAAACCCAGAAACCTTTTGCAAACATCGGCTCTATCTTATCCGGATTGCTTGTTTGACAGAATTGCCTATACACATAAATTGTAATAGATATGATCGGAATACAAAGTCCAGAAACGATGGCTATAATTTTTGCACCGAGCCGCTGCATTTTTTTATTGCCTAAAGTCATGCAGCAGCCCACAGCTATCGTTATGATACCAAGGCCAACAGCCAATGAAATTGCATAAATAGTATCAAGTATACTTTTATCAATCCAACCTCTCTTTAAAGCCCGACTAAAACCCGAAATGACTGAAGAGTAAGAAAGTACCATGCTAACAAAAGCATAATCTTTTCTAATCAAGCCGCTCATCCTAACGGGATTTAACGCAGGAATAACAGTTGCAATGATAAGTAAAATTGCTAATACTCTCAATATAATCAATAATATACTACCATTAGCTTGTTCTTTTTTCATTATGATATTCCCCTTCTTTCATATAGCATTATACTTTTGATACATGGCCAATTGAATCCCTGATTATCAATTCTCCTTCTACAATAACAGGTTCTAGAATGGGATTTTTCTTATTCTCAATGGTATGAATTAGTAATCTTGCTGCCTCCTCGCCTATTTTAGCTGCATTTTGTTTAATTGTAGTTAATCTTGGATTCATAAGTTCGGAAACCAGAACTCCATCATATCCTGCTATAGAAATATCCTCCGGAATCTTCAAGCCTGCATCCGTTATAGCATCCAAAGCTCCGAAAGCGGAAACATCATCGGGAAGTAAAATACAAGTAGGTCTATCAGGCAGCTTTAATAGCTTTTCCGTTGCACTTCTGGCGGCGGATGGGTTTACATACAAACTCTCTATCATGTATTCTTGCCTTGGCTGTAATCCTAATTCTTTCATGGTTTCGACATATCCCTTAACTCGCTGCTGGGTAACAAATGATGAATTGTTTCCGTGAATATATGCAATTTTTCTGTGGCCTAAAGAATAGGCATATTTAATTAATAATGATATATCTTCTTTATTGTTTGATAAAACGTAAGGATGCCCTTTAAAAATATGATCTATGCTAACTAAAGGTATGCCGCCATATACAAGCTCTTGAACTTCAGGATCATTTACATCTATGCAAGCTATACAGATACCTTCGATACCTCTAAATTTACAGTTTTGCAATAAAGTTATAGTTTGTTTTCCCCATCGTTTATTGATAAAAGTTATATTATAACCGCTTTCTTCCGCTTTGTTTTTAAAACCGTTGAGCACATGGGAAAAATATAAATGGGTCAGTCCGTTATTTTGATCATCCGTAAATAAAATTCCTAATATGAAAGTCCTGTTAGTCTTCAAAGCCCTGGC
>CALGOY010000056.1 GCA_937960725.1 uncultured Bacillota bacterium | reverse complement strand
GGATGACAGAGTTCCTTGGCCAATCTTTATGGCCGAGCGTCCCTTTTGAATAGCTTCCGCCAAAGCTTTCTGCTCCTTTTCCGCCTGCTCTTTGAGGTATTTAAGATCCAGCGTAGGATCTATTTCAATATCTATGCCAAAAACTTCTGCTACCAATTCCTTTTTCTTATATTGATCAATAGCCCAGTAGCTGATTCCATCAATATATATAGGCCCGCCGGCTACTGTATATGTTTGAATATTGTCCATTTCCAGTTTCGTTGCAAATAGGGCTAGGGCTGTAATTTGCTTTAAGTTCATATTAGTGTGTACTTTATCCATAATAGCGCTATAAAACTGGGGAATCTTAGCTATCTGCTTTGTTGATTTGAGCTGGTCAAACACAGCCAGGACAATTTTCTGCTGCCGTCCAATCCTGTCGATATCTCCTCTAGCTGTGTGGCGAGTTCTAACGTAGTCTAACACCTGCTGTCCGCTCAAACGCTGAAAGCCCTTCTCCAGCTTTCTCCCTCCAATATTCACTTCTACATCTACTTCGTAATCCAGCCCTCCCATGATGTCTATAATCTCTTTGACCACATTCATGTCAATCCCTACATAGTAGTGAACAGGGATCCCGCCGAAAAAAGCAGAAACAGTTTCCATAGTTTTCTCGAACCCACCGCCTTCAAAACCCCCTCCCCGAACGAAAGCAGCATTTATCTTCTCCCTCCGCTTCTGCCCCGGAATTTCAACATAGCTATCCCTCGGTATAGATATAATCTGGGTCGTATTGCCTTCAAAGTCGATAGAAATTAACATCATAGTGTCAGTGCGGAAGGAACCCATAGTTTTATACCGTTCTGCACTGGCATCTATACCCAAAAGAAGGATATTAAGCCGGTCTGTGCCAAATTCATAAGGCTCTTCCTCTTTATCGGCTTCCGGTTCTTGAGATCTATCCAGCTCAGCCTTCACGGCCTTGTCGTTATTAAGTATTTCGTCAGAATTTTGTTCTTCTTCCAATGCATCTTTAAATAAAGTTTCAGGATTATTAATTTGATAAAAACTATAAGCTCCATAGACAACACCTGTGATAACAACACAAAAAATAATACCAATAATAGTAAGTTTAATTTTTTTATTCACATCACGCACCCTTTCGGTTTTTATCCAGCAATTGTTTTATATATATTCCATTATACTTCATTTTATATAGTAATACATTAATTTTTTATAAAAAGTATAAAATTATAGAATAATTTAGCCAAAAAAGAAGATAGACCGGAAAACCGATCTATCCCTTTAAAAGCGCAGTATCCCCCAAACCGCTCGTGATTTTCCCATATACTCAGCATTATTTTAGTATCCTAAACAGTTAAGGGCTCTACATCTGCATGGCCAGCTCCGTAGGTTCGTTTAACGCTGTAGCAGATGCCAGTTTCAAAATCTTCAACCGTGGCGACAGCCCCTAAGGGGAACACATATTGGGCTTCCGTCCACCAATCCAGCAGCTCCCCATATCTTGGACCCGGCGTAGGCTTAACAGGCACGACATACTGGGGAATCCTAAGGGTCTGTCCTTCATACAACACTGTGGAAGTGCTTATCCCATTGGCATCAGCTATATCCTGCACGGGCACTCCGTATTTATGAGATAGGAGCCAGAGATATTCTCCTTTAGCTACAACATGGGAAATATAGCGGACATAGGGTTTGTTACTGGCTGTTGAGGGAATATAAATCTTCTGCCCCACGTATATTATTGAACCGTCCCTCATGCCATTCTCATATAATAAAGCCTCCAAAGATACTCCATATCTTTGGCTAATCTTCCACATGGTATCGCCCGGCTGTACTATATGAACCTGACCATTGCTTTCATTCTTACTTGGGCTATTTTGAGGAATATTGATTTTTTGTCCCACATAAATAAAGCTACCATCGGTCATCCCATTGGCACGCAATAGAGCATCCAAGGACACCCCAAACCTTTGGCTGATCTTCCACATGGTATCCCCTGGCTGGACTATATAAGTCTGGAAGCTTGGCTGCGTAAGCAGCCTGTTCATTGCTTTTCGGGTCGCTGGACCAATAATCCCGTCTACAGCCAGCCCATTGGCCTTCTGAAACGACCTCACTGCCTCATCGGTGATAGGACCAAAATATCCAGTGACTTTTGAATAGTTATAATGGCCCAAATCTTTTAAAAGCTGCTGCACAGCTGCAACATCATCCCCTGGTAAGCCAGGATATACTTTCCTTTAAAGTTCGATCCGAATCCATCGGCTCCGCTCGAAGATCTTGCAGGGAAGGTTGTAATCAAACAAAACTGCTGTATCAGCTTTTTTATAAGAGCCTGTCTTTATTCCCTCAGGAATATCATATCTAAATATCTCAATATGGGATGTCCTCGCAATCTGCCTAGCTGTTAAATGTTCGTATTCAGGCAGATATCGAGCTATTTTTTTCTTATCTTTAAAGAAAAGGCTAATCTTATCCCGAATTTCCTTAGGAAGCTCTCCCCTCAGCCTTCTGGGATACTTCCCCGGCCTTCCTTGGGATACATAATCGAATTTTATAATCTCCTTTAACAAATCTTTATCAATATTAGGAAGCTGCTCTACAAATTCAAGTAATATTTCATACAGCCGTATAAGGCTGTGGGAGATTACATGGTAGTCCCGCTCTTCCCAATATCTATTGAAGCTCTCAAAAAACTTAAAGGGATTGTCGTCGAAATATCGAACTAGATAATCCAAGCTATATCTGAACCGATGGGAATTATAGTATTTTTCTAACAGATCCTCAATCCCCTTTAACGTCAAAATCTCTCCATAGGAAATATACCTATTTTCCAATACTTCATAGGGCGGGTAGCTTGTGTATTTATAATCCCATTGGCTTGCGTTATTTCTAAGTCCAGAGCCCTTCAGCAGCTTAAGAAAGCCCAGTTGAAGCCTGTCTGGTTTCAGTTTATATACGTCATTAAAGGATTGTTTAAAAGAATTATATCCTTCTTCTGGCAAACCAGCTATTAAATCCAGATGCAGATGGATATTTCTCCCCTTCTGTAAAGCCTGTACTGCTTTGGCCAGCTTTTCAAAATCATTTTTTCGCTTAATTGCCTCAAGAGTCTCCTCTTTAGTTGATTGGACCCCTATTTCAAATTGAAACAAGCCCGGAGGGGCTTTTTCCAACAGCTTGAGCATTTCATCGTCTATTAAATCCCCGCCCATTTCAAAGTGGAAATTAGTTTCGCCGCCCATGTCCATTATCGTCTTAAATATTTCCATAGCTCGGGAGGGATTGCAATTAAATGTTCTATCCACCAGCTTCACCTGGGGAATTTTAGATTTTATAAATGTCTCCAGATCCTTCTTTACCCTTTCAAGGGAAAAATAGCGAACCCCGGAAGTAGCAGAAGATAAGCAATACTGGCAATTAAAAGGACATCCCCTGCTAGTTTCATAGTATATTATTTTATTATCAACCCCTACGATATAGCCTTCTTCATCCAGATCATAGGGGAAGGGGATGTTGTCTAAATCCTTTATAGTTGGCCGTTCTTCGTTTTCGTATATATCGTTTCCATCTCTAAAGCTTAGCCCTTTAATTCCATCAAGGGACTCCCCTGCTATCATGCTTTTTACCAATTCGTAAAAAGTTTCTTCCCCTTCCCCCCGAACTATAATATCTATAGCCGGATATTCTTCCATCAATCTATAACTATCAAACGATACCTCCGGCCCTCCCAATACGACCTTGCAAGTAGGAAGTACTTTTTTTAGGCTATCTACAAGCATCAAGCTTTCCCTTATATTCCATATGTAGCAGGAAAAGCACAGCACATCTGGCTTTTCCCTGTATATCTGCCATAATACTTTTCCTAAGTGGTCGTTGATTGTAAATTCTTGGATTTTTATATCTACAGGCAGTTCTCTACAAAAAGCTTTCAAATACCTGATAGCTAAATTGCTGTGTACAAACTTTGAATTCAAAGTTGTAAGCAAAATCTTCATATCAACCTCTCCATTTTCTTCCGTCTTTTTCGATTAGTTCTTTAGCTTTATCAGGGCCCCAAGTGCCCGCAGCATAATTAGGAAAATCCGGCTGCTCCATCTCCCAGGCCTCTGCAATGCTGTCTATAAACCTCCAGGAGTACTCCACCTCATCCCAGCGCGTAAACAGGGTAGAATCTCCCCTAAGCACGTCGAATAAAAGCCTCTCATAAGCATCTGGAGATACAGCTCCTTCAGCACAGTTTTGGCAAAAATCCATGGATACGGGGATAATCTGAGTTCCCTGCCCGGGCTTTTTTGTGTTAAACTGGAGAAGCACTCCCTCCTCGGGCTGAATCTTTATAACTAGTGCATTGGGCTGCAAGCCTTCAAACTCTTTGAAATACAAGACTTTAGGGGAATCGTAAAACTGCACGGTTATTTCAGTAGTTTTGTAAGGCATCCTCTTTCCGGTCCTCAGATAGAAAGGAACTCCTCCCCATCGGATATTGTCTATCATCACCTTCATAGCTACATAGGTTTCAGTGTTAGAGTTAGGAGATACCTTCTCCTCCTGTCGGTAGCCTTTAACTGGCTTTCCATCTATAATACCAGGTCCATATTGCCCCCTAACCACATTTGTTAAAGCCTTTTCCCCTTCCAATGGAGCCAGGGCTTTAAGCACTTTTACTTTTTCGTCCCGGACAGACTGGGTATCCAAGTTGACTGGAGGCTCCATAGCCGTTAGCATCAACAGCTGCAGCATATGATTCTGCATCATATCCCTAAGAGCCCCTGCCCCCTCATAGTAGCCTCCCCGACTTTCCACTCCTACGCTTTCGCTAGAAGTAATTTGAATGTGGTCTATATAGCGATTATTCCACAAGGGCTCGAAAAGAGTGTTGGCAAAGCGGATCACCATAATGTTCTGGAGCATCTCTTTTCCAAGATAATGGTCAATCCGATATATGGAGTCTTCTTCAAAAACCTTGGTAATAGCCCTGTTTAGCTTCTTTGCGGTATTCAGATCTTTCCCAAATGGCTTTTCAATAACTAGCCTGCTCCAGCTATCCGCTCCATTAAAACACAGCCCTGATTTATTTATTCTTTCAACCACAGGGGCAAAATGCTCCGGAGCCACAGCGAGATAAAATATCCTGTTTCCACCGGTTCCGTACTTCTCATCTAAATCTTTAAGCAGCAGCTTTAAGCTCTTATAGCCTTCTATATCGTAGAATTCCGCTATATGATAGTAGAACCTATTAAGGATTTCTCTAAGCTGGCTTTCATTGCCCGTATTGGGCCGAGAAAATCGCAGAATCGACTCTGCCGCTTCCTCCCTAAACTGCTCGTTGGTCTTTATCCGCCTTCCTACCGACACCAGGGCAAAATTGTCCGGCAATATTCCCGACAGGAAAAGGTTATATATAGCAGGATAAAGCTTTCTATTAGCTAAATCCCCAGTTCCCCCAAAAATCACCAATATAGCTTTCATACAAGCAGCCTCCTTGCGCCAGTTAGTAGTCATATATTATTATATACCCTATACTAATTATTTCTAATCGATGAGGCTGCTACAATATTGTGAATACTGTCTATTAAGATGACTATTCCACCAACGATAATATTCAGATAATAGGTAATCAGCCGCCACAATAGCATACACATGAAGATCAGCTCTTTCGGGAAAAAGAGCTGAAAAAAGAACATAAACCCCGCCTCCGAAGCTCCAGAGGAGCCAGGGGTTGGAACAAAGGATACCGCCAAATAAAGTAAAGACTGCATGAATATAATATTAAACCAGCTTTCTCCTCTTAGGCCAAAAGACCGGTATACAAAGTAGGTCACGCTAAAAAATCCAACGAACTGGATAGCCGTCATAAGGCCCATTATAAGCAAGGCCTTCACATTGTCCCGAACAATGCTAAAGCCCCTGTGAAAATCCTCCACATGACCCATCAGGGTATTTCGGGTCTTTTCTAAATCCTTTACTAGCCTTATCTTGTGGGCAAAGCTTAAAAGGCCAAATACGAGCTTCTTCACAAATCCCTTATTAAAGGACAAAGCAACCAATCCTACGGCTGAACCTGCATTTATAACAAATCCTAAGACCGAAAACCAAAATACCAGGGGAGCTCTGTAATAAATCGAAGCCCCCTTAAAAATAAAAGCTGCTATACAATACAAGGACAAAACAACCTGGAATATTAAAAATTTAATCAGCAGAATGGAGCTGGCAGAACCTCCGGGTATGCCGTATTTGCCCATATAGTATATCTGAACGGGCTGTCCTCCACTGGCAAAGGGGGTAACCGCGTTATAATACTGCCCTATTATAGCAACCTTCATGGAACTTAAGAAATCTTTTTTCCCGGATATTATGCTAGTAGTATAATTTAAAACCAAACCATCCATAAGCCAGTATAAGCCCATGGATAGAACTCCCCCGATAATCCAGGACAATTTAATCCTTTTAAATAGCTGGCCTATATCCTTAAGCTCCGGATCTAAAATACCTATTATCAATATAATAGCAATGTTTATTAAGATATATATCAGCGTTAACCGGTTCTTTTTATTCATAAGTTCTCCTTTCAACTCCGCTTATCTATATAATAGTACCATTTTATATACTTGCAATCAAGGTAGAGAATGTATTCGGCAAAATGCTAAAAATAAAAAAAATCCGGATGGCTCTACTCCTTCCGGATTTCACATTTTCTATAGAATTATGCATATCAGCCCTCCGCTACCGTCGTTGATTATCCTCTGCAGCGTTTCCTGGATTTTGAACTGGGCATCTTCCGGCATTCTCATCAGCTTGTTGGCCAAGCCTTCTTTTACCAGTTCGTGGAGGGATTTGCCGAATATATTGGTTTCCCATATCTTAGCAGTATCGCTTTCAAATTCTTCTAACAGATATCTAACCAGCTCTTCGCTCTGTTTCTCCGTTCCTACAATTGGCGAAACTTCGGTCTGGATATCGGCCCTTATGAAGTGCAGCGATGGAGCGCTGGCTTTTAGCCTTACACCAAACCGGCTTCCCTGTTTTACGATCTCAGGCTCTTCCAGCACCATCTCCTCCATTATCGGAGGAACCATGCCGTATCCCGTCTTTCTAACATCTTCTAATGCCTGGGCAACCCGGTCATACTCCCTCTTAGCATGGGCAAGCTCTCTCATGAGTCCTATCAGCTGATGCTCCCCTTCTATCTTATATCCACAGGCCTCGCCCAATATCTCGTAGAACATGCCTGGTTTTGTATCCATCTTGATAGAAACCTTGCCATTGCCTAGGTTTATTTTTTCCACATTGGGCTTATCGACGTATTCAGACTCAGCAAAAACTCCGCTTATCTTATCTACATCTCTAACTCTAGATATATCATCTGTAGAAGCTTTGATCGAATCCAATATATGCTTAACCAGCCAGTGATCATCCTCCAGGCTCTGTACCCACTTAGGAACATCGATATATATCTCCGTGAGAGGAAACTCGAATAAGACGCTGGCTAAGATATTGTCGACATCCTCTTCAGTGAGGTTTAATACGTCCAAGGCTAAAACCGGTACATCATATTTTTCCTCAAGAGCTTCCCGCATTCCTTGCACTTGTTCTGAAGCTGGATATTTTGAGTTAAGAATTATTATGAAAGGCTTATTAAGCTCTTTCAGCTCCCTAACTACCCGTTCCTCAGCCTCGATATAGTTGGAGCGGGGAATATCGGTTATGCTTCCATCTGTAGTTACAACTAAGCCAATGGTAGAATGTTCAGTAATAACCTTGCGGGTGCCCAATTCAGCAGCTTCCTCAAAAGGTATATCATAGTCAAACCAAGGGGTGCGAACCATTCTAGGGGCATCTCCCTCCATGTGCCCCATAGCCCCTTTTACTAGATAACCAACGCAGTCTACCATTCTAATATTAAAATTAGCCTTTTCTCGAATTGTAATTTCCACAGCTTCATTGGGCACAAACTTAGGCTGGGTAGTCATGATGGTGCGGCCTGCTCCACTTTGAGGCATCTCATCTAAGGCCCTCTGCTTTTTATAATCATTTTCCATGTTGGGAAAAACCATCAAGTCCATGAATCTTTTAATCAACGTAGATTTCCCTGTTCTTACTGGGCCTACTACTCCTATGTATATATCACCATCGGTCCGCTCAGCAATGTCCCGATAGATGTCGAACTTATCCATTCTTTTTCCCCCCTGTAATAAAAAAGTTGAAAGTCTGGGACACACCTATATTAATGTATATTGCGGGGAGAAAAAGTTTATGACAAGTTATCACTAAAAATATTGCCGTTTCATCGAGACCTTGTATGGAAGCTTATTTTATTTTCGTTTCCCTTAATTAATCTTTCGATATTGCTCCTATGCCTGTATATAGCTAAAGCGCTTATAAGGATGCTCATAACTATATATATAGGATCATGATTAAATAATGCAACCAATATGGGAAATATAACGCTACCTGTAAGAGAAGCTAGGGATACATATCTGGTTATTATAATGATGATAATCCCTATAGCAACTAAAATAAATCCAATAGCAGGAAATAATGTAAAGATCAGTCCCAGAGATGTAGCTATGCCCTTGCCTCCTTTAAAAGCTAAGAATATCGGCCAGTTATGCCCCAGGATAGCTCCTAGTCCGCCAATTAATCCTCCAAACCTTCCTCCAATCCATATCCCGATAAGCGTAGCAATCATTCCTTTTAAAAAATCGGCCAATAATACTCCTACCCCTGCCTTTAAGCCCAATACCCGCATAGTATTAGTAGCTCCTAAATTACCACTGCCATACTTGCGGATATCTATATTTCCAGCAAACTTGCCCACTAAATAAGAGGATGAAATAGTACCCATGAAATATCCTATAATAAAAATTATAATATACTTCATAATTCCCGGCCTCCACGCTTCCCTTCTCTCTGCCGAACTATAATCCGTATTGGTGTATTATCTAGTCCCAAGGTCTTCCTGAAGTAATTCTCCAAATACCTTTCGTATGAAAAATGCATAAGCTTAGGATCATTTACAAATAACACGAATGTAGGCGGTTTAATCGAAACCTGGGTCCCATAATATATCTTTAGCTGCCTTCCCTTGTCTGTGGGAGGTTCGGTAGTTATCACCGCATCAGCTATGCAGTCATTTAAAACCCCCGTTGATATCCTTGAAGTATATTGTCTATATACATGATTTACTAAATCTATCACTCTATTTACCCGCTGCCCCGTCTTGGCTGAAATAAAAATATTAGGCGCATGCAGCATAAAACTTAATTCATTGTACAACCTTCTTTGATACTCATATATAGTATTAGTATCTTTTTCTATCATATCCCATTTATTCATAACTAAAATAGCAGCTTTACCTTCATCATGAACTAGACCTGCAATTTTAGCATCTTGCTCTGTAGCTTCTTCGTTGGCATCTATTACTATAAGGGCTACATCACACCTTCTGATAGCGGATAAAGCGCGGATTACGCTGTATCTCTCCAGCGACTGGTTAATTCTACTTTTCCTCCGAATTCCAGCTGTATCAATAATCAAATATTTTTGCCCATTTAGCTCAAAAGGAGTGTCGATGGCATCTCGGGTAGTTCCAGGAATATCGCTTACGATTACTCGCTCTTCCCCTAGTATAGCGTTTACCAAAGACGATTTTCCTACGTTTGGCTTTCCTACTACCGCTATTTTTATAATATCATCGTAATCCTCTTCCCCTTCATGGTCAGGAAAATGAGCCACGATCTCATCTAGCAAATCCCCCAATCCTCTTTTATGGATGGCAGATATAGATACAGGTTCTCCAAGGCCTAGGCCATAAAATTCATATACCATCTCCTCTTCATGGGGAGCATCTATCTTGTTGACTGCTAGAATTACTGGCTTTTGTGTTCTACGCAGTATATTAGCAACCTCTTCATCTGCAGGGGTAATTCCTTCCTTGCCATCTACTATCATAACGACCACATCAGCAGTTTCGATAGCTGTCTGAGCTTGCTGCCTCATTTGGCTTACCAGTTCGTCTTCGCTAAATATGTCGA
The DNA here is from genome assembly GCA_937960725.1 of uncultured Bacillota bacterium. Lineage (GTDB taxonomy): Bacteria > Bacillota > Clostridia > Caldicoprobacterales > UBA3941 > CALGOY01. The sequence goes on along the minus strand of CALGOY010000056.1, from coordinate 9,206 downwards.
TTCCCCCGGTATCGACCAAAGTGAAGTTTTTTCCAAGCCACTCCGCATCTGCATATATCCGATCCCGGGTAACCCCTGGTTCATCGTGGACTATGGAAATTCTGCGCCCTATTATTTGGTTAAAAAGGGTTGACTTACCTACATTGGGTCTTCCTACAACAGCAACAATGGGTTTTGACATATAATCACCTCTCTTCCACTATTTCATCGACTAGAGCTCTGCCATCTACCGCTACTGGAATTACCGGAACTTTCAATTCTCTCTCTAGCTTATCTATAGATACATCGTCGAGAAAAACATTTTTCCCTTCTTTAAGCATGACATCGGGTACTAGCAGCTTATCTCCCAGCTCTTTTCCCTTTAGCTGTTTTATAATATCTCCCCCCGTAACTAGTCCCGTCACGGTGACATGTCCTCCAAAAAAATGGTTTTTTATCGGATATACATAGATCTGCTTTCCTAGCCTCTTTCTCATAACATCTGCCATATTCTCAATGATTCCATAAGCCGACTCTCCAGTGGCGATAGACAACGAATTGGTAGAAGTCGGATTTTTAGTCCCATTTAACTTAACTAAGGCATCTTCAAATTCTTTTTTAAACTTTGCAACTAAGCCTACCCCGTTTTCAATTTGACAAAAATCTTCGTAGGCTTCATAGCTCGGAAACTCTTTTTCTGCCAAAATATAAAACTCATCTGCCGCAAAAACAAATCTCCTGTTTTGCTCTTCCTTAAATTTTCGCTGCCAGCCTTCCACCTGCTCTATCACTTTCCCGGCAGTTTCCCGGTCAAAAGGAACAATCTGTTCTAAACCTTGCCTATGGCCAGTCAACCCCACCGGTACTACAGCCAATGATTGTACCGCATCTTTAAACTTCCACAGGTCTGCTATAGTTCTATCTAGTTCAGCACCGTCATTCCAGCCCCTACATAGGACTATCTGGCAGTGCATACAGATACCTGCCTTGCTGAGCCTCTCTATCAGCTCTAAAATATTGCCTGCCCTTTTGTTTCTCATCATCTTTTTTCTGAGATCTGGATTGGTAGTATGAACAGATACATACAAGGGGCTAAAACGCCTCTCTATTATCCTGTTTATATCCTTCTCGGATATATTGGTCAAAGTTACGTAGTTTCCCATCAAAAAAGACAGTCTCCAGTCATCGTCCTTTATGCGCATTGTAGGCCGGGTATTAGGAGGCAGCTGATCCACAAAACAAAAAATACAATTATTAGCACAGTGCCTTTCCCGATCCATGATAGGCCTTTCAAAATCTATACCCAGCTCCTCATCTGGATCCTTTTCAATCTCCAATATCCACTCTTGTCCATCTTTTTTCCGAATAGCCAGCTCTAGATATTCCAAACTTGTGAAATAAATGTAATCTAATATATCGGCTATCGGCCTGTTATTTATGCTTAAAAGCTCATCCCCAGGCTGTATTCCCAACTCCTCAGCAATGCTGCCAGGCTCAACCTTGCGGATGGCATGAGAAGTCCATTTCACCCTCCGCTTCACCTCATGTTATCTGATTTTATTACCAGCTACCAAATAGCTTTTACACTAATATTATCTTTTAAAAATCTAGTGAAGTCAAGAGAAATTGTGCCTTTTGGATATAGTTTCCTTAACTCTTCTCACCAGCTCAACAAAAACCGGGTAGCTTCTGCGTATTCCCCATACGGTTAGAGGCCGTCCAAAGTTAACCAGGTGCAGTTTCCTTGAGGAAAAGCCACCTAAAGAGGTAATGGGATGTAGCTTTACCAAAGCATTTACAAACAGCATCTCCCTATCTGAAATACCGCTGGCATGAAGATAGCTTTTTATGGCAGGTATAACTACGCGATTGCCCCTTTTAATTCCCATTACATAAATATCCCACCCAAACTCATCCCTGCCTACATATACCGGCGTTCCCAATTTATCATTATCCATTTTATCGTAATGGGGAACAGCCAGGAATTCATCTGGGTGGGGTACTCTATCGTTCGGAAGAAAGCCTAAATGGATGGATGCACAGGTTACGGAGGTATGGGCACCTCCATAGCAGTAATAAAATAACTTCAACAGCCCTCACCTGCCATAATCTTTTGTTTTTCTCTTTGAACTTTCTCAGAGCAAGACCTATATATACGCTTTAACCAAAATGAAAAAAGCCCCTTGCTCAGCCCTCTAAGCCAACTATAATTATTGATGCGAGATATAATATTAGACAAAAAGCCATCCCATGGACGGCAATCTATATACCAAATTTTATCATCAATACCAAATATATCGTTCATCCCTTTATACTCCATCTTTATTACTTCAAAAAATTTCCTGCAGCCTAAAATATACACCTCGTTTAGATTTTCATCCAAGCCCATGTATATCAGATTTCCGTATTGTTCTCCATACTTTTTACATACATTCCACTGCCTTTCAACTGCCTCCCTAGGAGGCAGCCTATCTTTTTTATACAAGCCCGTATGGATAGCTGCCATTAGGTATGCCGCATAGCTAAATCTATATCCGCAATATATTATCTTCACTATAGATTCTCCTTTTAATGGCGTACGATGATATATACGCCATTTCCTAGATCATGGACCATTCCATTGGTAATCCTAGTCAAATTGCTGGCTACCAGCTCCTTCTCCTCTTCATCGTTGCAGTAAAATACAGGAACTCCACTATACAGCACTTTATTCTTATCCGTAGTGACTATGGCTAAAATATATTTATTAATTGCTATCTCCATTAGTCTGCAGCCTTTCTACCAATATAAGTATCGAGGGGTTGCCGCCTAGATGCTTCTAGCAGCGGCGCCTTTTTAACTACTTCAATCATACATTCAATATCCGGCTCCCTAACTAAGGCAACTATTACTACATTTCCGCTGTCTGGGTCCCTCTTTGATATAGGGGTAAATTCGGGCTCATCCCTCTCCTGGCGGATTCCCAAGATAGATACAATATCGTGAATTATAGCCTGTCTCTGACCGATGTTGGCCAGAGTAACCCTGGCATTGTCATCCTTTGGTATTATCTTTACTGCCAGAGCGTCATTTAACAGCTTTTTCCTGGCTTCCTTCAAGCCAACATTGGTAAGCACTATGTTATCCACGGCTAATAGGGAGCCTTTGAAATGAATTTTTGCTGGCTTAACCTCTGCTATGGTCTCGATAGTCCTAGGCTTTATCGCAAATCTCATAACGGTTAAAACGACAAGCCCCGTAATTATTCCAAATAATATCTTTTTTGTAATATAAATAGCAAGTACAGTTGCCAAGCCCGTAAGCATGGCTACATAATTTCGAGATTCGAATTTTTTTGATATATCTTCTATATAGGCCTGCCCCCGCTTTACCAGCTCATCCTGTTCAATCTTTTCCAAGCTCTCCCTCTCCAGCTTCCTTACATCCCGAAAATGTTGGGCCGCCAGGGCAATAAATGTAACGGCAGAGTAATCTTTATTTAAAATAGCAGGGATAGTTACGGCCCCCAACGCGGCAGCAATTGCTCCAAAAGTAAGGTGTATAGTGTAGCCCTGGGGATAGCTGGGATACTGCCGATAATCTACTCTTAAAAGATAAAATCGTGCAATAGTTCCCATTATAGTGCCAGCTAAAATTGCATAGTGCGTCTTAGGCATAGGGTCCCTATCTCCTATTCTTCCTACCTAATAAGCTGTGCTTTAATTCTTTTCCTCCTGAGCTAATGAATAAAAACAATACTACTCCCACTGCTATTATGCCTATAATCCAAAAGATACCCCTGCCTCCCTCCCGGGTCCCTTCGTTTGTTTCCTTGTTGATAGGAGTTACATTTATTTCCCCCTTATCCTGGCCCTCTTGAGTTTTTGCCTCAGCCCTCCCTCCATAGATGGCTTTTAAGACTACATCGGCCATATAAGTCATGGATTTTTGAACCGCTTCCTTAGGGCTTTCATAAGTTCCGCATTCAAGCAGCAGAGAGCGGGGAGACAGCTCCTGGTTATACATTCCCTTCCCAATATAGATGTCCTTTATAAGTCCAGGATACATCTTATCTGCAACGGCCTTTATCTTAAGGGCCAGCTCTTCGTTAGCCTTTCTGTTTTGGTTCCTTTTTCCAACAACCAACCTGATCTTGGTCATATACTCTCCATTTACCTGGGTATCATAGCTCTTTTTAGGCACCGCATCCCTGTGAATATCAAATACTGCAGCTACGGGCATATTATTGCGGATTAGGTTTACCGCTGTCTGCCTTGAACGGCGATAGGCAGCAGCATCATGGGGATCGTGGGGGGTTTTATCCAAAACAGCTTTTATACCTCTTTTCTCCAAAGCAGTCTGAAAGCTTTGAGCTACATCGTATATTCCCCCTTTTCCCGGAATGCTGGATTTACCATCGCTCGGTATATAGGATTCATCACTATGGGTGCAATAGAGCAGGATCGATCCCTTTTGATTTTGCTGCAGGGCAGTTTCAATTGCTGCTTTTACTTCTATCTCCTCTATCTCCGGCAGCTTTACTTCTCCTAAAAGCTTTGCGTAGGCAGATTTCTTCTCTTTATCAACTTTTGTTATAGAATAATGCTTATTATCCTCACTTATATATTCGTCATCCAAGAACATTTCCCCAGCCCTAACCATCAGCTCATTGTTGTCTTCATCATACAGGGTAAAATACCCCTCGTCGTCCTCATACCAATCATCTGCCAATACTGTCTTTGGAAGGTTTGATATGGCAAAGAGCAGTACAGCTATAATTATTAAAAGTTTACTTCCCTTCTTCATTAGCCTCAGTCCCTTCCCCTTTCTCTTCTGCACTAATATCGCTGGTAAATTCTGCATGGTTAAAAGTCATATGTTTCTTAGCGGTTCCCCCCTGCAAGCGCTCTCTAAGCTCTCCAAGCAGCTCTGCTAAAATTACAGCTAAAAATCCGGATATAACAACGGCATCTACAGCTCCAGCACTGCCCAGCCTAACCACCGTTGGAATATTGCGGGCAGCGTTTAATATTCCCTGGGCAATATCTGCTAAAAGAACTCCAGAAATCCCCGCAATAAAAGAGGCACGGCGAGATCGTCCGAAAAGATAAGCAATTAATCCTGCAACAATTCCATAGATATAATTGGGATCAAATATTATGTTCTCCGGTTCCTCGGGAAGTATCCAACCTGCAACCAATACGGCAATGCCTGCTAAAATCGAGGCAAACAGCGCCCTAATTCTCTCTCTATCGCTACCGGCGCTTATAAATAGATAAATAGCTAAAATTATAGGTATAACTGCTCCTCCTATATTTATATAAAAGCTTCGAGTTATGCGAATATCTGGTATTAAGGTTCCTATAAAAATCCCTGCCATAAATAGCAGAGCAGTTTTATCATTAAGTCTCATTCGGTCCAATATTCGGTGACCAACTCCAAATAGCACGAGAATGCTAACCACGACAAGCAACGTCAAACCAGCCGGCATAAACTCCACCTCTTTTCAAGTTTTGCTGAAGGATATTATTATATTGCCCTTGTCTCAATAGTTGTATTCTTAAAGAGATGGAGAATATAAAAAATGCTGCAAAATGCAGCATTTTATAATCCGTCAATCGTTTAATTCCTTTAGCTCTCCAGTTACGATATATATAATCCACTCACATAAATTTGTAGCATGATCTGCGATTCTTTCCAGTGTAAGTATTCCCGGTATAGCTGCCGGGATAACCACTTTCCTTATGGTCTGCCATTTAGTAGCACCTAGCGCCAAGCTTCCCTCCCGGTAAGAGAGGGGCACCGTTTTTAAAGCCTCTTCTGATGTCCTTATGATAGTAGGCAGTATCATAATAGTAAGGGTTAGAGAACCGGACAGCAGTCCTACCCCTAAATTTAAATAATTAGTGAAAAATATAAAGCCAAATAAGCCAAATATAATAGAGGGAATTCCAGCCAATGTCTCCGTCCCAAAGCGGAGAATTTTAATCAATTTCCCTTCGCTAGCATATTCTGCGAAAAATACAGCTGCTCCCACTCCTATGGGTACAGAAAAGAGAAGGGTAAGTAGCACCATATATATGGTGTTTAATATAATAGTAGAAACTCCTCCCACCTGACCTGCTTGCTTTGGTTCCTCCAATAGAAAGCTTAGGGTAAAATTAGGCTCAACTTCCCGCCGCTCTACTCTAACTATTTGATATTCTTGCTGAAGGGCATTTTGATAATAACAATAGGCTACCGCGCCGGGATGGGATTTTAAGGCCTCGCCCATCTCTTCTAGGCTTTCTACAGTAATAGCGTCAGTAGGGAACTTAGCTTCATCTCCCATAACTAACCTGCTAAATTCTTGAGCAATTTGGTTTTCCGGTGCATAGCTTATTACAGTTATAGGTAGATCAACTCCTCCAAGCTGCGACCAGTTGGACAGCTTTCCCGAAAATATATCCCGAATATCCTCTTCCCTTAAGTATTGCTAGGCATAACAGGGGCATTTCCCGCTACCATCAATACTGCAGTTGTCTCCCCAATGGCTCGCCCTATCCCTAAAATAATAGATGTCATAATTCCCGATTTTGCAGCAGGAATGATAACTTTAATAATTGTCTCCCAGTGGGAAGCTCCTAAAGCCAACGAGCCTTCTTTATATTCCTGCGGCACTGAGCGGATGGAAACTTCCGATATATTTATTATGGTAGGAAGAATCATAATAGAGAGAACAACGGAAGCTGATATAACATTGTAGCCGGGACCCCCAAACAACCTCCTTATTATAGGGCATATTACTATTACACCGAAAAAACCATATATCACCGACGGGATGCCCGCCAGCAGCTCTACTATTCTACGAAGAAACCTAGCCCATCTAGGGCTGGCTATTTCGGCTATAAAAACGGCACAAGCTAATCCAATCGGTATACCCAATATCAATGCTCCCGCCGTAACATAAATAGAGCCGACAATGAATGCCAAAATGCCGTAGCCCGGGTTAGACTCAGAGGAAGGAAGCCAATAAGAGCTAAATAAAAAATCGGATATTGGAACTTTAAAGAAGATAGGCATTCCTTCCTTAAATATAAAAATTGTAATGAAGATGGTTGCTAGGATAGAAACTAAAGCACATATCAAAAGTATCTTTTCTATAGATTTTTCTTTTAATTTATTAAAGCCCGAGAAATTCACTCCAAATCCCCTTTTCTATATAAATTACTCCTCTGACTGAGGTATTCTGATAAATCCTTCATCTTCTACAATAGACTGTCCTTCATCGGATAGTAGAAAGTCGATAAATTCTTTTTCTAAAGTTCCTTCCTGTAACTCTCCATTGGATACAAAGTTTAAATACCTGGAAATTGGATAGCTTCCATCTACTACGGCATCTATCACCGGTTCAACCCCGTCAATAGATATAGCTTTTGGCATTGGGAGTCGTTCCCACTTTTGTTATCATATCTCCATTGGAATCCGTAGTAATAGCTTCTGCAATAAAAACAGGTTCTGGGTCTTTTCCTAAAGCTTCCTCCAGCACCATTTCGGCAAATGCCGCCCTAGTCCCTGAAGCCTCATCCCTATTTACAACTACGATAGGATTATCAGAGCCTCCTACTTCCTTCCAGTTTGTGATCTCTCCGGTAAAAATTTTTGCTAACTGTTCTAGGCTCAAATCTGTAACATCAACGCTTTCATTGACAATCACTGCAATTCCATCCAATGCAACTGGGATTGCAACAGCACCCTTTTGTTTTTCTTCTTCCTTAACATCCCTGGAAGCGGCTCCGAGGGAATAAGTTCCATCCAACACTCCCTGAATTCCAGTGCTGGATCCTGTTCCATCATAGCTAATCTTTGCATCGGGATATAGCTCTTCAAACTCTTCTATAGCCGCAAGGGCAATCGGCTCAACAGTCGTAGACCCTCCAAAATTATAGCTCCCTGCAAAGCCATCCCCAGTGGCATTATTTTTTTCACTAGCTTTATTATCCTGTTCTGTAGTATCTGGCCTATTATCTGGCTGTGTATTATTATCTTGAGCACAGCCTGTAAATGCCAAAATAGCAAGGCTTAAAATCAATATTGTTAATATAGCTATCTTTTTTGTACCTTTCATTCTCTTACCTCCATTTATTTTTGATATTTTAAATATACACCGCTTCTGTTAAATCTATATAAAACCAATGTTAAATGCATGTAAAAAAAAAGCGACTGCTGCATAGATTATTTTACTTTTATTATGCAGCAATCGCTTTTTATGTATTCTTCGGAATATGAATAATAAACTCCGTCCCTTTTCCCTGCTCGCTTGATACCTCAATCTTCCCTTTCATTGATAGTACAATATGCTTTACGATGGCCAGGCCTAGCCCCGTACCTCCTTGGCTTCTAGAGCGGCTTTTATCGACCCTATAAAAACGCTCAAATATCCGCGGTATATGCTCCTTTGCTATTCCGATTCCAGTATCTCTTACCCTCAGCACCACTTTGTGTTTTAAATCCTCCACCAAAACCGTGACGCTTCCCCCTTCTTGGGTATATCCTTGTTTCCCCGTATCCAAATGGGATTACGGGCAAATACGGAAGCTAATGAGATTTGCCTTACTTTGGCATGGGACTTCATCATTTCCAAAGTATCTTGCACGATTTCTACGAGGTTTATTTTTTCAACTAATTTATTTCCTTTTCCGGACTCCAACTCAGATAGGCTCAGAATGTCATTTATTAGCCTTGATAGCCTGTCCGCTTCTATATGTTAAATAACCTGCAGGCAGCTGGATTGATTAATATAATTCGATACTGGTCATCCAATACAATTATTCCATCTATGATATTAGTCAATATGGATTCAAGCTCTAAATTTTTATCTCTTAATTGGGCAATATTATGCTCCAGCTTTTCAGCCATGCTGTTGAACGCCTCAGCTAGTTTTGCGATTTCATCTTTGGTGCTAGCCTGAACTTTCCTGCTAAAGTCTCCCTTGGCTATCTTATCCGAAATATCAACCATCTCTAGAATAGGCCTAGTCAAATATGTGGAAAATCTACTTGCCTGATATAAGGCAATCAAAAAAGCAAACAACAGCGCAATAGTAATGTTTCTAAGCTGAGATTTAAGATTATTATAGACCTGCGTTAGCGGCATAGCAGTTCTTAATATCAGTAACTGTCCATCTATATCTACCGGAATGGCAACGTACATCATTCCCAAACGCTTTTTAATATCCCTACATAACTCATCTACAGAGCCCGCTTCCC
>CALGOY010000055.1 GCA_937960725.1 uncultured Bacillota bacterium | reverse complement strand
CAACTAAGATTATCATAAACAGCGACGGCCTTTTAGCTGAAGTCCCCAAGGATGGCCACGATACCATTCCTCACTTCATGAAATCCTCCATTGTCACACCAGAAGATTGGAAGCGCTGTAAGGAAGAGCGTTTTAGGCGAGATGACCCAAGCCGCAAAGTAGATATAGAAGCCCTCAAAAAAGCCCATCCAGAAGACCGGGATTACCCCCTGGGGGTCGACTGTGGCTCCATGATAGGAAAGATTAGAGATATGCTGACTTTTGAAGGGTTGATCTACGCCTGCTATGATTACCCAGATATGGTAGAAGATATGGTGGAAACCGCCTGCGTACTGGTAGAAGATTTCCTAGATCAAGTCTTGCCCCATTTCGATTTTGATTTCGCCTCGGGCTGGGAGGATATCTGTTTCAAAAACGGCCCCATCGTACCGATTGACTTTTTCAAAAATGTAGTTGTTCCCCGCTATAAAAGAATCCGAAAAAAACTCGATGCAGCAGGAATTGATATCTGGTATACCGACTGCGACGGCGATGTACGCCCCCTTCTTCCCTATTTCTTAGAAGGAGGCATAAACTGCCTGTTCCCCTTTGAAGTCAACAGCTGTGCACACCCAGCGGAGCTCTTAAACGAATACGGGAAAGAACTGCGGATCATGGGTGGAGTAGATAAGATGGAACTTGCCAAGGGCCCCGAAGCTATTAAGGCTTATTTAGAAACATTAGTGCCCCTTGTGGAGCGGGGAGGCTACATCCCATTCTGTGATCACCGCTGTCCTCCCAATGTTAAGGAAGAGTACTATTTATATTACCTGGACTTAAAAGAAGAAATGTTTGGAATGAAATAACTTTTAATTCCCAAACACATTAATATATCCCTGAACAAGTACAATCAAAACAATGATAGGTAACACCCAGGTTAAGTATCCTCTTAGAGCCCGGGGCGTTTTCACGCCCTCTCCTGTATTAACTTCCTCGATGTAATTTTCAAACCCCCATCCATAGCGGCTAACGCATTCGCTAACCTCCTCATAAGCAAGACAGTTGCTCTAATCCCTTTTCAAATAGCCTTTCTCAATGGCATCTTCTAGTATATCCAGTACATATTCCCACAAAGCTGGAGCGCTTTCTTCTATAGGCCGCACCCGCTCAATTACTTTATCGTATCTAACGTCGTATTTTACCCAGGTATGTCCATTGGTATGGTAGTTACATAGCAAAGGCTGCATTCTATCTAAGCTAGCAGCAAAGCGGGCTTCAGGAGTCTTCTGCTCCTCAAACTCCTCCCATAGGGCCCTAAATTCTTTCTCCTGGTCCGGAGGAAGTAAACTAAAAATCCGATCCGCAGCCTTTTGCTCCCTCTCTGCCTTATCTTCATTCGCCTTTTCATCATAGCAAAAAGTATCTCCCGCATCGATTTCCACCAAATCATGGACTAATAGCATTTTAATAACTTTATCCACATTCAAATCCTGGGAAGAGTATTCAGACAATACCATGGCCATCAGAGCTATGTGCCAAGAATGCTCCGCATCGTTTTCATTCCTTGATCCATCCATAAGCAGAGTTTGCCTGCATATTTTCTTTAACTTATCTATTTCTACTATGAATTCAATCTGTTTTTTTAGCCTTTCCTTATCCATTGCGATATTAATCCTCCCTTTGTAGCTAACAACACCCTTAAAATAAAAACACTCCTTTTAATGTTAGAAATGAGCTAGGAAAAATATCAATGCCGCAATAACAGCTAGTATCAAAACCGCTTTTAAAATTTTTGCTGCAATTTTCATGATAAACAAAATAGCTAGTATGGCAATGCCTATAAACAATAAATCCATCATCTAAACATCTACCTCCATTTACACCCTTAGCCTCCCTCTTGTCTATCCAAAGCTGTAGCCCCAGGTTTTAAATAATTGTATAACAAACAAAAAAAGTTGTAAAGTTTTATAACATAAAAAAAGCCTGTAAGCTGGATCAAGCAAGATAAATCCTTACAGGCTTTTTATTTTACCATGCTCTCTAATTTTTGCCCTTATTCGTATATTTTCCTTCCGTGGGCATCCTTTATACCTGTCTTCCTATAAAAATAAGTGTTTACTACATCCCTCCACTCTATTGCATCTCTCAATTGAATTTTTAATCTTTCTAACACCAGGTTATAGAATTCATGATCGATTTTCCCTTTTAAGGAATTCCATTTTTCAATAAGCAATTCTACCTGTTCTACGCCTTCAAAGTGGGTATCATATATGTGCTGTATGACAGTCTTTCCGGATTTGAGCTTATGGGTATAAGGAACGTGATGAAAAAATAGCAGAAGTTCATCTGGACAGGTTTCAATATTTTCATACATCTGTGCTACAGGCTCCCTGTACTGCTTTGTAAAACCTGTGCCCGTTGCAGCCGTCCTATCAACTCCTATCCCTTTAAAATCAGCGTAGTGGTAAGTTCCCCAGTGAGAATACTCATATCCATCTACGTTAGGCCCATAGTGATGGCCCGGATTTACCATCCAACCCACTCCCAGTGGCGCTGTATAGTTTTCATATATTTGTCTAGATTCCAGCAACATGGAAGTTATAGTTTCTACAATATCGCGATCGGGTCCGAAAGTAAGAATCGTCCATTCCTCGGCTATCTCTTTAGACGTCAATTCAGGATTCCAGCTGAGGCGGCCAAAGCCATATAGGTTGGCTTGGGCAAGGGGATGTCCCGTCCAACATTCGCTGTCCCCTATATTTGAAACAGCTGCAATACCGCTGTATTTCATATTGAACAAGCTACCATCTACTATCCTGCTTACATAGGACCCTTCGCCTTTTGCATAAGTATCGAAATCTAGGGTTTCTTTCCACATAGGAACGAGATAGCACAGATGCTTCTGCTGGCCTGTATACTCCTGGGTTATCTGAAATTCCACCATCAAATTAGTATTCTCCATAGCTCCCAATAGCGGGGATACCGGCTCCCTTATCTGAAAATCCATAGGTCCATTTTTCACCTGCAATACTACATTATCCATAAACTTGCCGTCTAGCGGCTTAAAGTTTTCATAGGCAGCCTTCGCTCTATCTGCAGATCTGTCCCGCCAATCCATCATACAGTTGTATACAAAGCATCTCCATATCACGATACCGCCATGGGGCTTTAAAGCCTCCGCTAGCATATTAGCCCCTTGTGCATGATCCCGGCCATAGCTATGGGGCCCCGGCCTAAACTCTGAATCCGCTTTTACAAGGAAGCCTCCAAAATCGGGAATATAGCTGTAAATTATATCCGCTCTCTTTTTCCACCATTCCCTAACCTTAGGCTCCAGCGGATCTGCCGTATC
>CALGOY010000054.1 GCA_937960725.1 uncultured Bacillota bacterium | reverse complement strand
CGGCTTTAACCCCCATGATGCAACAATATATGCGAATAAAAGAGCAGCATAAAGATGCTCTTCTTTTTTTTAGATTAGGTGATTTTTATGAGTTGTTTTTTGAAGATGCGAAGATTGCATCCAGAGAGCTAGAGATTGCTTTAACTGGCCGTGACTGCGGTTTAGAAGAGAGAGCCCCTATGTGTGGGGTTCCTTACCATGCAGCTGAAGGATACATTGCTAGACTTATAGAAAAAGGTTATAAAGTTGCTATCTGCGAACAGCTTGAAGACCCTTCTAAAGCTAAGGGGATTGTAAAACGAGATGTTGTGAGAATTATTACTCCAGGTACTGTACTGGAATCATCTATGCTAGATGAAAAAAGCAACAACTATATAGTTTCAATTTTTAAAGAAGGACATAACTGCGGATTAGCCTATGCTGATATATCTACAGGTGAATTTTATATTAGCCAGATGACAGGTCCATCCGGGGAAAAAAAATTAATCGACGAATTATCCGGAATCGTTCCAAGGGAGATTATAATAAATGAGGAAGCCCAAGATGCACAAAAGCTGTTGTATGAAATAAAAAACCGCTTTAATTGCTTTATAAATTTTTATCATGAATGGGCTTATAACAAAAAAACAGCCTATCAGAAGTTGATCAACCATTTTAACGTTCATTCTTTAGAAGGATATGGATGTCAAACAATGGAATATGGTATTTGTGCAGGAGGAGCATTGCTACAGTATTTTGCGGAGACGCAAAAGAAAGCCCTGCAGCATATTACTGCTATAAGGTCGTATATCCCTGAATCATATATGGTATTAGATGCTGCCACCAGGCGAAATCTGGAACTGGTGGAGAACATGAGAGGGAAGGAAAAGAAAGGTTCTCTCCTATGGCTTTTGGATAAAACTAATACAGCGATGGGGGGCCGTCTGTTAAAAAAATGGGTTCAGCAGCCTCTCATTGATGTGGAGGCAATCAACAAAAGGCTAAGTGGTGTTGAAGAGCTTTTTAATAATTCCTTATTGATGGACGAGCTGCAGGAATTGCTTAGAAAAGTATATGATCTAGAGCGATTAATAGGGAGAATATCCTTCGGCACCGCTAACGCTCGGGATTTATTATCCCTAAAGCAGTCTATAGGCGTACTGCCTTCCATAAAGAAATTGTTAAGTTCCTGTAAAAGTGAAATTTTGCAGGAATTTTATAATGAATTAGATTTACTGGAAGATGTATATGATTTAATTGATAAATCTATCGATGAAAATCCTCCCTTAACCATTAAGGAAGGCTCTATTATAAAGGATGGATATAATGCCCAGCTAGACAAATATAGAGAAGCTATGTACAAAGGCAAGGAGTGGATCGCTGATTTAGAGCGTAAAGAGCGGGAGAGGACAGGTATTAAAAATTTAAAAATAGGCTTTAATAAAGTATTTGGATATTATATTGATGTAACGAAATCCTATTATGATCTAGTACCTGATAACTATATAAGAAAGCAAACCCTTGCCAATTCGGAGCGCTATATTACATCTGAATTAAAAGAGATGGAAGAAGTAATCTTAGGAGCAGAGGAAAAAAGCATCCAGCTGGAATATGATATATTCGTATCCATCCGGGATCAAGTTGCCAAAGAGGTAAATCGCATTCAAGATACAGCTCATATTGTATCTAATCTAGATGCTCTTTGGTCCTTAGCAAAAGTTGCAGTAGAGAACGGATATGTTAGACCCAAGGTCAGTGAAGATGATATTATCGATATAGTAGATGGGCGGCATCCTGTGGTAGAGAAGACAATTCCTAATAATTTGTTTGTACCAAACAACACTTACCTAGATGTATCTGATAATCGCGTTTTAATTATAACAGGCCCTAATATGGCAGGTAAAAGTACTTATATGAGGCAGGTAGCTCTGATAGTATTAATGGCACAGATTGGGAGCTTCGTTCCTGCAAGCAAAGCCCATATAGGCATTGTAGACAGGATATTTACGCGAGTTGGGGCATCGGATGATCTAGCTGCGGGCCAGAGTACTTTTATGGTAGAGATGAGTGAAGTAGCCAATATTCTCAATAATGCTACGCCCAAAAGCCTTTTAATATTAGATGAAATTGGAAGGGGAACCAGTACTTACGATGGATTGAGCATTGCATGGGCAGTAATAGAATATATCTGCAACAATAAAAATCTTGGCTGCAAGACCTTGTTTGCTACCCACTATCATGAGCTAACAGAGCTTGAGGGAAAGATAAATGGAGTAAAAAATTATAGCATCGCGGTGAAGGAACAAGGCAATGATATAATCTTCCTTCGAAAGATAGTTCGCGGAGGTACTCAAAAAAGTTTGGGTATTCAAGTAGCTAGGCTGGCAGGAGTTCCTGCTGAGGTTATAGAAAGAGCTAATGAGATTCTCTCTAAATTAGAAGAGTCTAATATAAACAAAGAAAAAGTAAATAAGGATGTATTCGAAAAAAAGAAGAGTGAAGTTGACAATTCAGAAGGAACTCAGCTATCCTTATTTGATCGACAAACCTCCGAAATCGAAGAGGAGCTGAAAAATATAGATATTATAAATATGACTCCTATAGAAGCTATGAAT